>DRLW01000280.1 GCA_011375275.1 Bacteroidota bacterium | reverse complement strand
CCTGCGGCCTTCTCTCGATTATGTGCTTGCCAAATCCAATGTCGCGGCTGCTGAGGCGGTTCTGCAGCAGCGGCGGCAAATTCTGGAACAGGTACGGCGCCAGCTCGAGCTCCTGCTCGGCCGATATCCGGCTGCCGAGATCAGCATCGCGAAAAGCCTGCCGGAGCCGGAGGGAGATATCCCGGCCGGCATCCCCGTCTCTCTGCTGTTGCGCAGGCCGGATGTCATCGCGGCGGAGCGGCGTCTTGCGGCCACGGGTGCCTCCCTGAAGCAGGCGCGCGCGGCGCTTTTTCCACGCATCAGTCTGAGTGCCGGTGGCGGCACGACCACGAAAGAGTTCTCCGATCTGCTCAACTCCGACCTCGTGGTCTGGTCTCTGGCTTCCAACCTGCTGCAGCCCATATTCCAGGGAGGGCGTCTGCGGGCAACCGTAGCTCTGATGTCTGCACAGCAGCGCCTGGCGCTGGCGCAGTACTCCCAGAGCGCGCTCACAGCCTATACGGAAGTAGAAAATGCGCTGGCCGCAGTTCGCTATCTCAGCCGGCAGGAGGAGGCACTGAACATTGCCACGCAGGAGGCGCTGGAATCCCGGCGGCTGGCAGAGCAGCGGTACAACACCGGCCTCACCGACCTGATCACCGTGCTCGAGGCCCAGCGCCGGGCTTATGATGCTGAGAGCCAGCTTTTGCGCATCCGCCGCCAGAAACTCGACGCCCGGATCGATTTATACCTCGCTCTCGGGGGCGGTTTTTCCGCCAGCGCGCTTGATATCGAGATACCTGAAATCCCGGAGAACACCGATGAATGATAAAATTTTAAAACGGCTTCTGCCCATAGCTATTCTCCTGCTCGGCGTACTGGCAACCATCATCCTGATCTATGCCCGGCCGGATGTCAAGAAACAGCCGGTCGAGGTCATCCCACCCCTCGTGCGCGTGCTCGATGTGGTGAAAACAGAGCATCGCATGGTCGTCACCTCACAGGGTACGGTCACACCGAAAACAGAAAGCACGCTGATTGCACAGGTAGCCGGACAGATTATCAAAACGAGCCGGTCCTTTGCTCCGGGCGGTTTTTTCAACAAAGGCGATGTTCTGGTGCAAATCGATCCGCGGGATTATGAGCTGGCCGTGACGCGCGCCCGCGCTCAGGTCGCCCTGGCCGAGCTGCGACTTGCCCGCGAGCAGGAAGAGGCAGAGATTGCCCGCGATGAATGGCAGCGTATCGGTAAAGGCGAACCCACTCCCCTGGTTTTGCGCGTGCCGCAGATCAAAGAAGCACAGGCAGCTCTCGATGCCGCCCGCTCAACCCTGCAGAAGGCTGAGATCGACCTCGAACGCACACAAATCCGCGCGCCGTACAGAGGGCGGATTCGCATCAAAAATGCGGATGTCGGCCAGTTCGTCGGCCCGGGCACCCCTCTCGCGGTGATGTATGCAATCGAGTATGCTGAAGTCAGGCTGCCGATCCCGGATGCCGAGCTGGCCTTTCTCGACTTCCAGATCGATTTCCGTGATGCGCGCCATTCCGGCAAAGGGCCTGAGGTGGAAATCAGTGCCGAGTTCGCCGGCACGCGCCATGCCTGGGCCGGCTACATCGACAGGCTGGAAGGAGAAATCGACGCACGCTCGCGCATGGTCCACGTCGTCGCGCGCATCGATGACCCCTACGGCAAGAACAGCGGTAACCCGATTCCCCTCGCCATCGGACTTTTCGTCGATGCCAGGATTACGGGCAAAGTCTATCAGGACATCGTTGCGCTGCCGCGCGAAGCGCTGAGGAACGAAAACCAGGTACTCGTTGTCGATGATGAAAACCGCCTGTACATGCGCAACGTCGCTGTTTTGCGCAAGGATAAGGACACGATTTATATCCAACACGGACTGGAGAACGGCGAACGCGTCTGCCTGTCGCCCCTTGAAGTTGTCGTCGAAGGGATGAAGGTGCGCACGAGTTCGGAAAGCAATGATAATGATGGCGGGCACGCAGCGGGAAATGGAGTACAACGATGAACCGAATAATCGCCTGGTTTGCACAAAACGGTGTTGCCGCCAACCTGATGATGATTCTGATCATCGCTGCGGGTACCCTGACCCTGGGAACGATCAAACTCGAGGTCTTTCCGGAGATGGCTTCGGATATGATCACGGTCACCATTCCCTACCCGGGTGCCGCTCCCGAAGAGGTGGAAAAAGGCGTGTGCATCAAAGTTGAGGAAGCGGTTCAGGACATCGAGGGCATCCGGAAAATCCGCTCCAAGGCCAACGAGGGACTCGGCACCATCACGATCGAGGTTGAGCCGGGATACGACGGGCAAAAAGTTCTCGATGATATCAAGTCACGCGTCGATGGTATCGACACATTTCCGCTTGAAACCGAAAAACCCGTCGTGCGCGAGCTCATTCTCAGACGTGAGGTCATCAACATCGCGATTTCCGGGGATGCGGATGAGCGCACTCTGAAGATGCTCGGTGAGCGGGTGCGGGATGAGTTACTCGACCTGCCTGAAATCACGCAGGTCAGCCTGAGCAACACCCGGGAGTTTGAAATCGCCATCGAGCTGTCTGAAGAAAGCCTGCGGCGCTATAATCTGACCTTCGACGAAGTCGCCCGCGCTGTCCGCATGTCTTCGATCGACCTGCCGGGCGGTGTGATCAAAACCCCTGCCGGAGAGATATTGCTGCGCACCCAGGGCCAATCCTACACAGGCCATGAGTTTGAGCAAATCGTGCTGCGCTCTCTTCCTGACGGCACCCGTCTGCACATCGGAGACGTCGCCCGGGTGGTGGATGGCTTTGCCGATACCGACCAGTTCGCCCGTTTTGACGGCAAGAAAGCGATCCTCGTCAAAGTTTACCGGGTTGGCGACGAAAGCGCCCTGGCCATCTCGGATGCGGTAAAAAACTATATTACAGAGAACCGCCACCGGGTTCCCGAAGGCATCGAGATGACGCCCTGGCAGGATGACGCACGTATTTTAAAAAGCCGTCTCGACCTGATGATCCGCAACGGGCGGGCGGGATTTATCCTGGTTTTCCTGTCTCTTGCCCTGTTTCTCAAGCTGCGCCTGGCCGGTTGGGTCTCCCTCGGGCTGGTGCTCTCATTTTTCGGCGCCTTCTGGCTTATGCCCATGTTTGGCGTATCGATCAACCTGATCTCTCTGTTTGCTTTTATCGTCGTCCTCGGCATCGTGGTTGATGACGCCATCGTGGTCGGCGAAAACGTGCACACGCATCTCGAGAAGACCGGAGACCCGCTCATGTCTGCGATCCGCGGCGCCCAGGAAGTCGCCGTGCCGGTCACGTTTGCGGTGCTGACGACGGTTGCGGCTTTTGCCCCTTTGCTGAACATCCCGGGCACCATGGGCAAATTCATGCGCGTGATTCCCATCGTGGTCATCTCTACCCTGGTCTTTTCATTGCTGGAAAGCCTGCTGATTCTGCCCTCGCACCTGGCTCACACGCACGAAACCAGCCACGAGAGCTCGAACCGGATGATCCGGGCCTGGAAAACTTTTCAGGCACGGTTCTCAAACGGGCTGAAAAGCTTTGCCAACAACACCTATCGCCGCCACCTCGAACTGGCGTTACACTGGCGCTATACCACGCTTGCAACAGGTATTGCCACGTTGCTGGTAGCCATCGGCCTGATTGCCGGAGGCTGGCTGAAATTTTTCTTCTTTCCCACAGTCGATGCTGATAACGTGATCGCTATTCTGACCATGCCCCAGGGAACACCTGCAGAAGTTACCGCCCAGGCGATCACACATATCGAAGACAGCGCCGAGCAGCTACGCCGGGAAATCGAAGGCAGTCAGCCCGAGGGAGGCGAAACGATTTTCCGGCATATACTGACCTCTATCGGTGAACAACCCTTCCGGGAACGCCAGAGCCAGCGGCCCGGGAATTTGACCGCCTCGTTCAACGCTGCTCATCTCGGCGAGGTTAACATCGAACTCGCTCCTTCTGAGCAGCGCAGCATATCGAGCTCGGATATCGCCGAACGCTGGCGCGAACTCACCGGCCCGATCCCTGACGCTGTGGAACTGGTATTTTCCTCAACCTTGCTATCCACCGGCGAACCGATCAACATCCAGCTCAAGGGCACGGACTACGACCAGCTTGCCCTTGTCGCCAGGAAGGTGAAGGAGCGCCTCGCCGGATATGCCGGGGTTTTCGATATCACCGATTCCTATCGGGCCGGCAAGGAGGAAATCCGCCTGAGCATCACCCCGGAGGCCCAGGCACTGGGGTTGACCCTTGCTGATCTTGGGCGGCAGGTGCGGCAGGCGTTTTATGGCGAAGAAGCGCAGCGCATTCAGCGCGGGAGAGATGACATTCGCGTGATGGTTCGCTTTCCTGAACAACAGCGGCGCTCCCTGGCCGCTCTGGAAGACATGCGCATCCGGCTTCCGAACGGCGTGGAGGTGCCCTTCAGCGTTGCCGCCAGAGCTGAAATCAGCCGCGGTTTTTCCAGCATCGACCGCGCCGACCGGCGACGAACCATCACGGTGACCGCGGATGTCGATCCAGACGTTGCCGTTCCCAACAAGGTCATCGCAGACATGACAGGCGTTTTCCTGCCTGACTTGCTGAAAGATTACCCGGAAGTCAGCTATTCCCTCGAAGGGCAGCAACGGGAACAAAACGACAGCATCGAGGGCCTGATCCGCGGCTTCATCTTTGCCCTGCTGGCCATCTACGCCCTGCTGGCGATTCCATTTCGCTCGTACATCCAGCCGGTAATCGTGATGAGCGCCATCCCCTTTGGTATCGTCGGGGCGATTTTCGGCCATATCATCATGGGGCTGGACCTGACCATTCTGTCCGGATTCGGCATCGTGGCGCTGACCGGTGTGGTGGTCAACGACAGCCTTGTGATGGTGGATTTCATCAACAGGGCCAGGGCAGGCGGTCTGCCGCTGGCGCAGGCCATCCGCGACGCCGGCGTCGCGCGTTTCAGGCCGATCCTGCTGACCTCCCTGACCACTTTTCTCGGGCTCACGCCCCTGCTGCTGGAGAAAAGCCTGCAGGCGCAATTCCTCATCCCGATGGCTGTTTCCCTGGGCTTTGGTGTCCTGTTTGCCACAGCCATCACGCTGATTCTGATTCCGGTTCTCTACTATATTCTCGAGGATACACGCACGATCGCCTACCGCCTCGTCGGCAAAGTGCCGCCCGAGCTGACCGGCAGGCCGGAGAAACTTCTCACCGGGGAGGAGGGATAAAACGGGGTGGGGAAGAATGAATTCGCGCTATCCTTTCTCTGGCGCACAGGCTTTGAGCAGACACAGTAATTCGGACCAGTAAACAGGCGAGCGGAGGGAGGGGAGTGTAAACTCGGACCGGCCTTCGGCGTCCAGCTCCGTCGTTACTTGCAGTTGCGGGAAATAGACTGTGCAGAAACGATATTTTTCCATGGCCGGAGTCAGCAACTGGACGGTATAGCGCGGGGTCTCACCATACTGCTGAACGCGCAGATACAGCTCATCGACGCGGCCGATGAACAGCGCGACCGTGTGCACGCGCCGGCTCGCAGCAACAGACACCGGTTGAATTGCCGGGTTGATGAGCTGTTCCGATGAGTGCGGATAGAGCCGGATACAGCTACGGTCCACGGCTGTGAAGTTTTCTGTAGAACGCCGGGCAAGCGCATTGCTGCGGCGGATGCTGCGCCTTTGCCGGCGCATGTTTTCTGCAGCAGTCCGGCAACGAGGGCAAACACCAAGATGGCCCTTGATCGCAACCTGCTCCTCGCGCGCCAGACTGGTGATATTAAAGACAAAAAGCTGGAGTTTAACCGGTTCGATGTGGTGCATATCTTCGCTCAATTCATCGTGATCCATCGTAAGCAAGGAGCTGTGTTTTTGAATCTTACCTCCGGGTATCCAGTTAACTCAGCAAACCGAGACCGGCTCAGATACCGGCATGTGTCATTCCGGCCAAGCGAAGCGCAGTGCCGGAATCTCATCTTTTTTTGCAGGTGCCATAGTCTGGGAGATTCCGGTCTTCCCCTGCGGGGAAACCGGAATGACGGTTCCAGGGTAGGCTCGTGCTGTTGTCACGCCGTCTGGTTTAAAAAAATGCAACCGTGCTGAGTTAAATGGATAACCAGTAATCTTACCGCATAGACTGAATAATTACAGTCACTTCGCCGGACAAATTTTTCAACACTCCGACTCGCCTTGCGCGCAACCATATTCCATAAACATTGCGCGACAGACAGCGGCTAAAGATGCCTTAAAATAGCTGCATCAACAGCAAACGCGGAAACTGTTCTGTGTGGTTTTGAGCAGATGTTCGTTTTTTCCCCTTGCTGCGGCCTCCCACCCCAGCCGGTCTGTCTCAGCCCTCATTCTCTGAGGAAAACAACACCGGGTTGAGCTCTGAATCGATGACCTCACCGATTTTGACTCCGGGACACCAGACATCCGCATCGATCTGCTGGTTTTCATTCGCTGGTTCAGCGAGGCGCATGTGTTCGTCCATATAGATGACCGTCATCACCGAACGGTTGTGCCGGGTTGCGTTGCCACCCGCGCGATGGAACGTCCAACCGTAATGAAAACTCACCTCACCGAGCGCATAGCCGGTTTCGACATAGGGGAACCCGGCTTTGTCGAGGGCTGCGGCGAGCAGGCGCTCGCTCTCCTCACTTATAGGCAGATCGCGGCCGTATTCGAATGTATGACTGCCGGAACTGAACGCCAATGCTCCCATCGCAACCGGAGTTTCCTGCAACGGTATCCACGCCGTCACACATTTCCCGGTTGCCAGAGGCCAGTACTGCTGATCTGCATGCCACGGCGTATAGCCTCCGCCCGGCTCCTTATACAGGGCCTGGTCGTGGTACAAACGCACCCCGCTGGTGCGCAACAGCTCCGTTGCAATCCGGGCAAGACGGGTACTGAAAACGAATTCCCGGACTATGGTACTGTGCTGCCACAGATTGGCAACTTGCAGGAAAGCCTGGTGGTAGGTATCCCTCTCTTCAAGAGGCTTGTCCTGTTTGTTGAGCTTCAGAACCAGACGGGTGATCTCCCGGCCATAATGCGCCAACACCGCCGGCGACAGCACGTTTTTGAGTTTGATAAATCCCTGGCGCTCAAACGCATCGATCTGGCTCTGGGATAACGGATATCTCTCACTGAGCTCGTGTTGTAGTGACATATTCGGCTCCTTTTTTTAAACAACCTGCCCTGCCGCACAGCGGCGTACTTCCCGCCCTGCAGCGTTTTTCTTTTGAGCTGAAAAATATATAAGATTTTGTATCGTCCGATAAACTACAGGTTATTTTTCTCCGCAGTTCCCGGGGACCTGTAGCGGAACTCGCAAGAGTTCCGACCCTGGGTGCGTCCGAAGTGTTGCCACTTCGGCTACATCTTTCCCATAGCGGTTTCTGAGCCATAGCCGCATTCGAACCGGTGAAAAGGAGAGAAACCGAAGAAAGATGGGGCTCACCGGACGGATACAGATTTTCACGAACCAGACTTCTCAAACTCCTAATCTGAGCGATTTTTTAACCGCAAAGGAACAGCTGGTACTGATTTTTATTACACTGCTATCTTCTTCGCGCCTTCGCGGTGACATACCGGGCTTCAGCCCAAAGCTGCGAGAACGGGATAGATGCTTTTTCATTCTCACACCAATAACGATGGATACGTTCCGGCTCCTGAGTTTGAATATCATCTGTGCATTGTTTTGAACCGCCAAGGCTCCAAGGCCGCCAAGAAAAACAAAGTGACAGAGGTTGAGATGAATAATTCTACTTCGGTAAATTAGATTTTTCTATATAAATTGATATCTT
>DRLW01000279.1 GCA_011375275.1 Bacteroidota bacterium | reverse complement strand
TTACCCTCTGACCCGGCTCGGCTCGGAGTTCATGCCCGACCTGTACGAAGGTGACCTGCTGTACATGCCGACCACCGATCCGGGCATCAGCATCACCAAAGCGCGTGAGCTGCTGCAACAGACGGACAAGATCATCAAATCCTTCCCTGAAGTGCACCACGTGTTCGGCAAGATCGGACGGGCCGAAAGCGCCACCGACCCGGCACCGCTCTCGATGATCGAAACCACGATCATGCTCAAACCGGAGGAAGAATGGCGACCGGGCATGACGCCTCAGAAACTGATCGACGAGATGAACGCAGCCATCCAGTTTCCGGGAGTGACCAACGCCTGGACCATGCCGATCAAGACACGGATCGACATGCTCTCCACCGGAATCAAGACCCCGGTGGGCATCAAGCTGATGGGCGAAGACCTGCAGGTGTTGTCCGACCTTGCTGAAGAGGTAGCCAACGTTGTCCGCGAGGTCAAAGGGACCCTCAGCGTCTTCCCGGAAAAAACCGTCGGCGGCAATTATCTCGATATCCACATCAAACGCGAAGAAACCATGCGCTATGGCCTCAACGTCGGCGATGTGCAGGATATCATCAAAAGCGCAATCGGCGGCATGAACGTCACCACCACGGTCGAAGGTTTGGAGCGCTATCCGGTCAACGTGCGCTACTCTCGCGAGCTGCGCGATAATGTCGAAAGCCTGAAACGCGTTCTCATCCCCACGCCCTACGGCGCGCAAGTCCCCTTGTCTCAGGTCGCTGATTTTGAGATCAAAAAAGGGCCGCCCGGCATCAAGAGTGAGAATGCGCGTAAAACAGCATGGCTCTATGTTGACCTGAAAAACATCGATGTCGGTACCTATGTCGCAGCAGCGCAGAAAAAGGTCAACGAAAAAATCAAGCTGCCGCCGGGTTACAGCCTGGTCTGGAGCGGCCAATATGAGTACATGGAACGGGCAAAGGCACGCTTGCAGGTCATCATCCCGATCACCCTGGTGATCATCTTCCTGCTGCTGTACATGAACTTCAAGAACATCGGCGAGAGTATCCTCGTCATGCTCTCTCTGCCCTTTTCACTTGTCGGTGGTATCTGGCTGATGTATCTGCTGGAATATCACTTCAGCATCGCTGTGGGGGTCGGCTTTATCGCCCTTGCCGGTGTGGCGGCAGAAACAGGCGTGGTGATGCTGATCTACCTCGATCACGCCTATGACGACTGGAAGCGCCGCGGCGAAATGCGCCATCACCGCGATCTTTTCGATGCCATCGTGCACGGTGCTGTCGAGCGGGTACGGCCGAAGATGATGACCGTGATGGCGATCATGGCCGGCCTGCTGCCCATTATGTGGGGGCACGGCACCGGCTCGGACGTGATGAAACGCATCGCCGCGCCTATGGTGGGCGGCATGGTTTCTTCCACAATTCTGACCCTGGTGGTCATCCCCTCCATCTATTTCATCTGGAAGGGCTGGAAGTTGCCGGAAGACAGCGGCGAGGAGGAAACCGCCAAGGCGTAACCTCATCGCGTACATGAATTTCATGTTCCGGGCAGCTCCATCCTGCTGCCCGGGCTTATGATTTTTTAAGCATATCAATTTTCTGATCACATCGGAGCACTGTTCAAAAAAACAACCCAAAAACAAGGAGTCACCCAAAATGAGAAACGCATTTTTCGTCCTCCTGATCGCTGGCCTGAGCTTATCATTAGCCGCCTGCGGTTCCAAAGAGGGCAAGGAAGACAAACACGACATGTCTTCTATGGAACACAAAATGGACGGCGACCAGGAGATGGCGCCCAAAAACAATCTCGCTGTTCACAAACACGACAGCACGAGCGAGCTGCATGCGGACAAGCTCTATGCCTGTCCGATGAATGCAGAGTACATCACCAGCGACCCGGATGCGAGCTGCCCGAAGTGCGAGATGTACGTCAAGCCGATCGCCGAGGTCAAGCCTGATTTTGACGCCAAATCTGCCGAGCTGTACACCTGCTCCATGCATCCGGAGTTCGTCACCAGCGAGGCCGGCGATCAATGCCCGATCTGCGAAATGAACGTCACTAAAGTCGAGTAATCCGCTGCTGGGACTATTCAAACCCTGCGCGGGCTGAGGCCGGCACAGGGTGTGTACCATGGAGCTTCGAACCCTCCCCCTCGTACACCTGCCGGCTCGCCTGTCAGTGCCGGGCCGGCTCCAGCAGCACAATCACACATATCAGGAGATGTAATGATGAAAACGAAATCCCTTTTTACTGCGCTGTTCGCAGCGACTCTGTTCGCAGCCATGAGTGTATCCCCTGTCTTTTCTCAGGAAAAAGCAGGCCATTCCCACGAACGCGCCGAGAAGCATGGCGGTGAAGTTGTCATGAGCAAAGAGCACCACTTCGAGGTTGTCTGGATGCCGAACCACGTCATGGTGTATGTCTATGACGGCAAGCAGAATCCTCTCGATGCCAAAGGCGTCACCGGCGAGGTTACTTTTAAGTTCAAAGGCGGAAAGAGCGAAACCAAAGAGCTCAAGTTCATGGATGTCGCTAAGATGAAAGACATGCATAAGGACGGCGAGCACAAGATGAAACACAAAAAAGACGGTGACCATGAGCACAAGAAAGAAGGCGGCCATGAGCACAAAAAAGACGGCGATCATGACCACAAGAAGGGCATGAAAGGCATGAACAAAGAGATGATGAAGGCCATGCACAAAAAGATGGCTGATCAGAATCACTTCATGGCCAAAGTCGATCTCGACGGCGTCAAACCCGGCGAGGTAAAGGCGACCTTCACCCTCAAAGGCCTGCCCGGCTCACGCGAGAAAGAAGCCACTTTCACGGCTAAAAACAGCAAAATGATGAGCATGATGGGCGGCATGCATAAAGATGGTGGCCACAAAAAAGGCAAAAAAGAACACAGCCACGATCATTAATCCGGCAGTTCATCCGGCGCTGTCACGGGACCTGAAGGTGTTCTGGTTATCCACTTAACTCAGCATGGTTGCTTTTTTTCAACCAGACCGTGTGACAACAGCACGTGCCTGCTCCAGAACGGTCATTCCGGTTTCCCCTCAGGGGAAGACCGGGATCTCCCGGACTCAGGCACGTGCCAGAAAAGATGAGATTCCGGCACGGCGCTTCGCCTGGCCGGATTGACACATGCCGGTATCTGAGCCGGACCCGGTTTGCTGAGTTAGCTGGATACCCGGATGAAGGTGTGCTTTGCCTGCATGAAAACAGGCCGTAGGCGCACGCCGGTTTTCCTCGCCGGCGCCGGAACCTTTCACACATTATCCAGGAGCTGATATGGATTTGCTTCCCGGGCTCAGCAGTTTACAGAATCTTCACCCTCTCATCGTGCACTTCCCTATCGCACTTGTCGTGCTGACCCTCCTGTTCGAGGGCCTGTGGGTGGTGACGAAAAGAGACAATTTTCGTGAATTCGCAACCTGGTTACTCTATCTCGGCGCTGTCGCTGCTGTCGCCGGGGTTGTCACCGGGTTGTGGGCCTCCGATAGTCTGGGCCACGATGCCCCCGGGCATGAGTTCGTCCATGAACATCGCGATGCCATGTACTGGACCACGGGTATTCTGGTGGTCATCGCCGCGGCAGTAGCGTTTTTGAAAGACCTGCGCGAAGGCGCGGCACGCAAATTTCTCATCGTTGCGCTGCTCATCGTCAACGGCATGCTGATGTACGGTGCCGATAAGGGCGGCCGTCTGGTCTATGAATTCGGCATGGGCGTCAAAGCCATGCAGGAACAGGCCGCAACGCATGAGGAAGCCGGCAGCGAAGAAACGACAGAACATTCTCACGAAGATTCGGGCGGACACCAGCACTGATTGAAAACACGCCCGTTGTTTTACCCCGGCCGCGGCGAGACAGGCCATTGACTCATTCCCGCTTGTGGAGATCCAGGGCTGTTCGCCCGGAATGAACCGCGGGCCCGGACAGGCGTGCCCGCATTCGCATCGGTGCCGCCTTGAACCGGGGGTAAGACAAAACAAGAACAAAAGCCCGCAGATGCATCGAGTTGGAGAATTCTCCGGGCTCATTCTCACCAGGTAAAAACAAGGATGGAGGAGTACCATGATCAAGAAAACACTGCTCGGCATCGCCATGCTGGCATTCGTAGCCACCGGCATGCAGGCATCAGATAAAGATGCTGTCGTCAAAACCCTGCTCAACTACGCAGCAGCAATTCAGAGCAAGGATATCGCCCAGATAGAAAAACACGTGGTAGCCAGCGAGGCGTTCACGATTTTCGAGGGCGGACATGTCAACTCAGGCTGGACCGATTACCGCGATCACCACATCGGCCCTGAGCTGAAGCAATTCATAGAAATCAAATATGGATTCAGTGATATCAAACCGAGGATTTTCGGCGATGTTGCCTATGCAACCCTGAAGTCCAGCATCGACGTCAAGATGAAATCACGTGCTTTTGCCGGCGAAAGCCTGGTGACCGCAGTTCTCGTCAAGACGGACGATGGCTGGAAAATTCAGCATATGCACACCTCCCGGATTCCGAAGAAGAAGCACTGATCCCTTCAATCCGTACTGCACTCCGCGCTTTCCGCTGTTCTGGCGGAAAGACGCGGGGAGCGTATTCAACAATGCACTATCTATCAATGGAGGTTCGCATCATGAAGAGCAGAAACTCTCTGCTGCTGATGGCTTTTGCTTCCGTCGCTCTGCTCATGGCAGCAAGCACACCGGAAGAAAAGACATCAGGAGCTGCTGCAGGAGAAAAATGGGTCGCTCCGGCTTCTGCAGACAAAATAAAAAACCCGCTGGCGGATAACGCCAAGGCGTGGAAACGTGGCAAAAAAACCTACGATGCCATGTGTGCCATCTGCCACGGGACCAAAGGCAAAGGCGACGGTATTGCAGGCATGGCCCTCAAGCCACGCCCGGCCGACCTGACATCCAAAGATGTTCAGAGCCAGAGCGACGGAGCAATTTACTGGAAACTGACCACCGGCAAACCACCGATGGCATCGTATAAGGCGCTGCTCAAGGATAAACAACGCTGGGAACTGGTCAACTATATTCGCAAACTTAAAAAATAAATTCGTTCCCGCTTTTGTGCTCACATACTGTTTCACCCGGACAAAGCGGGATGACTGAAAAAATTCCACCAGAAGTTTAAAACCGCACAACTGGACAAATAATATATCGCATCACAAAACTTCTATATATTGGATTTTTCAGGATATGTATATCATGAATTAGTGAAGGAGTTAATGATGAAAAATATGGCTGTGATATGTACGTGCATACTCCTTTTCCTCGGCGGTGGGTTGTTCGCTCAGGAAGAGAATGAACTGACAGAAATTACCACCCGGCTCAATGAGCTGAAACCGGGCAAGAGCCGCTTTATGATGCGCGGCTATGCGCACTCCGGTCTTGAAATTTATGAAAACAGTTCTTCCTTTGTCGGCGGCAGCTTCAACCCGATCTTTCTCTGGCAACAGTCAGACCGTCTCCTGTTCGAAGGTGAGCTTGAGGTAGAACTCGAAGATGGCCAGACCGTCGTCGGGCTTGAATACGCCAACATCTCCTATATTCTCAGCAAAGCTGCTATCCTGAGAGTCGGGCGCTTCCTGCTGCCATTCGGTATTTTCGGTGACAGGCTGCACCCGCGCTGGATCAATCGCCTGCCTACCAATCCCCTCGGTTTTACACACGACGCGCAAGTTGGCCCGACAACAGACATGGGCGTTGAGCTGCGCGGCGGCATGCCCATGGGAACAGGCAAAATCAACTACTCTCTGTATATCGTCAATGGCCCGACGCTCAACGAGGGCATGGTCGATGCAGAGGAGGGCGGTCAGCTCCATTACGCCAATTACAACGACAACAATAAAAATAAAGCCGTCGGTGGCCGGCTGGGTATTTTGCCCCTGAACAATTCCTCGGTCGAAATCGGCTTCTCGGGCCAGCGCGGCAAAGTCGGCGATACGGATTCTGAATACGCTGATGTCACTGCTACCATGCTCGCTGTCGATTTCTCCATGGTGAAAAACCTGACGGCGCTGAACAGCGTGCTCGATGTCAAGGCACAGTGGAACCAGGTCAGCGTCAGCGATGCGTCTTATATTTCACCCGAAGACCCGACCGGAACGACGGAATATACATTTGAAAACAAAAGCAACGCCTGGTTTGCCCGCGCTGCTCTCAAGCCGGCTTATGTGGACAATGCGGTGCTGAAAAACATCGAATTCACCGGCCGGTATTCACGCATGACCCTGGCCGAAGGCGCTGCATGGGAAACGGACCAAACCCAGATTACTTTCGGCTTCAACTACTGGCTGGACTGGAGAACGGTCATCAAGTTCGCGTATCAGATCAACGATACTGCTGCAGATGCTGACCACGGCGAAGGCGGTGGCAGAACCACAGGCCTTACCGGCGGTGGTGCCGAAGAAGCTGCAGGCGGACACGGCGAACCCAGCGGCAACGCCTTTTTCGTGCACTGGTCGATCGGATTCTGACCTGAGAACACTGTACTTCACATTTGTTCACACCAGGTTATCATGATGCGTTTTTTGAATAGATTTTTCAGCTCCCCGCCTTTTGCATGGGAAACACTGTCTGGGCAAGAAGGCGGGACTGCTCTGGAAATGATGAATCAGCACAAGAAAAGTTATGGAGAATAATAAGATGAAAGCACTTAAAATATCCGGATCGATACTCGGCCTCATTTTCGGTATCTCGCTTTTGACGGCTGCTGGCTGTGCGACCAAAGGCGTGCAGCCGGAAAAACTCGGCGCGCAGCTCTGGGGTGAAAATTGCGTTCGCTGCCACAATGCACCGAATCCACAAGCTTTCAGCGATGCGCAATGGGAAACCGCAACCATGCACATGCGTGTCCGCGCCAGCCTGACGGCTGACGAAACAGAAAAGATCGTTGCTTTTCTGAAAATGGCAAACTAACATC
>DRLW01000278.1 GCA_011375275.1 Bacteroidota bacterium | reverse complement strand
CGCGAACATCGTGCTGATCCGCCATGGCAACAGCTTTTTCAGCCAGCTCAACCGCGCCTTCGCCGCCTTTCACAAAAGCCTCGTGCTCAGCCCACGGCACACCCAATTCATCACAAAGCTCGCCGATCATTCCCACTTCATTACGCGTATCAAAAGGAAAACGGTTGACAGCTACGATCACAGGGATGCCGAACTTCTGCATGTTGGTGACGTGCTTTTTCAGATTCTCCAATCCACGCTTGAATGCCTCGGGGTTTTCTTCCATCAGTTTTTCAAAGGGGCTGGCCGGAACACCGCCGTGCATTTTCATCGCCCGGCATGTGGCCACGACGACCACCGCTGAAGGGCGCAGGCCTGCCGTACGGCACACGATATCCATGAATTTTTCAGCACCGAGGTCTGCGCCGAAACCCGCCTCGGTCACCACATAGTCAGCGAGTTTGAGCGCGATTTTGTCGGCGATGACGCTGTTGGTACCGTGAGCGATATTCGCAAATGGCCCTGCGTGAATCAAGGCCGGGGTGTGCTCTATCGTCTGCACCAGATTGGGCATGATCGCTTTATCGAGCACGACGGACATGGCATTGTTGGCACTGAGGTCGCGGGCGGTTACTGCCTTGCCGCTGCGGGAAAATCCCACGACGATATCGCCGAGACGTTTTTTCAAGTCCGCGCGCGAACGGGCCAGCGCCAGGATGGCCATGATTTCCGAAGCTGCTGTGATAACGAAACCAGACTGCCGGGGAATGCCGTTGATTTTACCCCCCAGCCCGACGACGATATCGCGCAGTGCGCGATCGTTCATATCCATGGCGCGCTTATACATAATGTTGGTCACATCGATATCCAGCTCATTCCCATGGTGGATATGCGCGTCGAGCATGGCTGCGAGCAGGTTATGCGCCGTGCTGATGGCGTGGATATCGCCGGTAAAGTGCAGGTTGATGTCTGCCATGGGCAGCACCTGCGAATAGCCGCCGCCTGCCGCCCCGCCCTTGATCCCGAAAACCGGGCCCAGTGAGGGCTCGCGCAGAGCAAGCATGCCCTTTTTGCCGATTTTTCCCAGAGCCTGGCCCAGACCAACAGAAGTCAACGTCTTGCCTTCGCCGAATTTGGTCGGCGTCATGGCCGTAACCAGAATGAGCTTGCCATCCTTACGGTCAGAAAATTTATCCAGCGTTTCAAGCCGCACTTTGGCGATGTGATTGCCGTAGGTTTCAAAATCCGACTCGCCCAGACCAATGGATTCTGCAATTTCACGAATTGGCTTGAGCTGTGCACTCTGGGCAATTTCAATATCCGATAACATCTTCATACTCCTTCGCGGTTTGTGATTCACGCCAGCGGTTCCTTGTCAACAGCCGCCTCGGGTTCCGCCTGATTTCATCCAGTTTCGATTAGCAAAGTTAATAGTTTGCAGATTTCCGTCAAAGCAAATTACCCCAAATGCGTCCTGTTTTTCAGAAAAAAACCGCCATACACGTTCTCTCCATGCGGCGATCCCGGTCTGTAGTTTGCCGGGCCACTTCACGCAAGGCAAATCAGCATATCAGAAAAATAGTGTTCGCCATCATGCCTCTGCCTGTGCGCGCTGATAGGCTCGCAGAATTCTTTCCGTGCTGCGCGCGATGTCATTATCCAACCCCACCGACAAGCGCACCAGACCATCGGTCAGGCCCATGGCCATACGCTCATCGTGCGGAATTTCAGAGGACGTGCTGTGCCCCGGAGAGCTGAACAGAGTTTTGAAATAGCCCAGGCTGACCGCGAGATAACCGACCTTCTCTTCCTGCATGGCTGCCATAAAGGCGTTGGCGCGTTTCTCGGTTCCGGTGTCGATCGCCAGCATGCCGCCAAAGCCGAACTCCGGGTTCATCAGGTGTTTCATGCGTTCATGCTGCGCGTGGGAAGCAAGCCCGGGATAATATACTTTTATCCCTTCTTTTTCCAGGCGGCTGGCAACATACATGGCATTGTTGCTGTGCTGCTTCATGCGGATATGCAAACTATGTAAATTCTTCAAAATGCTTGCCGAACGAAAGCTGTCCAAAACCGGCCCGAGCAACATCCCGGCGCCGGAGTTGATATCCATCAGGCTGTCGATGAACTCTTTGGAAGAACAGACGCAGCCTGCAACACAGTCGCTGGTGCCGTTGATGAACTTGGTCATGCTGTGGGTAACGATATGGGCGCCCAGCCTGAGTGGCGAAAAAATCATCGGGCTGAAAGTATTATCAACGACCAGTTGGGCACCGTGTGTGTTGGCCAGCTCAGCCAGGGCCGGGATATCGGCAACTTCCAGCAAAGGATTGCTCATGGATTCGACATAGATCACCCGCGTTTTTTCACTGATCTTTGCGGTAACAGCATCGAGATCGAGGGCATCGACAAAATGCACATTGATATCGAAACGAGGCAGAAAATTTTTAAAAAAAGCATAGGTGCCGCCATAAATCGTACGGCTCGAGATGATTTCATCTCCTGCACCGCAAAGCTGCAGAATGGTATTGCTGATAGCACCCATACCCGACGCGGTAACTTGTGCTGCCTCGCTGCCCTCCATGCGCGAAAGAGCATCGGCGAGATATTTGTTGGTCGGGTTCCACTGCCGGGAATACAAAAAACAGCCTTCGATCTCGTGCTCGAACAGCTCTTCCATTTTCTCCGGACTCATAAACGTATAGGTCGAAGAGTCGGTGATCGATGGGTTGACATCGCCGAACTCACCAAAAATCAAAAAATCCTGTATCTCGCTTGCAGGGTCAAAGTTCATGATTACTCCCTTTCATCTTTTGCGCGCATGCGCGTTTTCTGCTTTGCTTCTGTTACAGGCCCGCCATTCACGCCGAGCCCGGTTTCATATTTTGTCGTCGATAAAACGATCGTGGTCTTGACCTTACCCACCCCTTCGATTCGCGTCAGCTTGTGCAGGAGAAAATCTTCATACTCAGAAATCGTTCCGACCGCGACCTTGAGGATGAAATCTTCCTCACCGGTGACGTGGTAACTCTCCAGCACTTCCGGCATGGCTGCGATTTCTTCGATAAACGAATCGATTGAGGGCAGCCGGTGCATGGCCAGCGTGACAGACACAAAGGCGAGGGTGCCCCGCCCGACATGCTCGGGGTTGACCAGCGCCACGTATTTTCGGATCGTACCGTTTTTCTCCAGCCGGCGCACCCTGTCGAGCATACCAGCCGGAGAAATACCCACCAGCTTTGCCAGCCGCGCGTTGGTGATCCGGCCATCCTGCTGCAGGATGGTCACTATTTTTTTGTCGATATCATCGAGAGACATATCAGACACCTGTTTGAATAAAATTTACCTATAATTGAAATTATAAGATAAATAACGAGAAATATCAATTATTTTTAAATTAAATTCAGACCCGACCCTTTCTTTTTGCTTGCCCCGCACAGCCTGCTCTTCTATTTTAGTACACGATAAATACAGGCATCCATTTCCGGCCGGTAACCCGGAAGGAATAACACGGGAGTTTTCATGAACACCGATATCCCTCTGCTCGAATTCGACAGCAGCCGCACGGCGCTGATAGAGCCGACCGCGCTGGTGAAAGAGATCGATATTCCGGAACATTGCGTGCTGACGTTTTTCAGCGATGAAGTACAGAAACTGGTATCATCGGGACAGGCCAAAAAAATCACGGCGCAAAAATCCGTGATGGGAACGCATCCGGTCTTCCAAATCGACTTCAACGGCAGACCTGTCGTCCTCTTCCAGCCGGGAATGACGGCGCCCTTAGCCGCAACCCTTTTCGAAGAACTGATCGCACGCGGCTGTCGCAAATTCATCGTCTGCGGGGGCGCGGGGACACTGGACAGCAGCATCTCCCAGGGGCATATCATCATTCCGGACCAGGCCGTACGCGATGAAGGCACATCCTTTCATTACCTGCCCCCCTCTCGGGAAGTCAGCGCCAGCCCGGCAGCCGTTTCGGCAATCGAAACCGTACTGCAGCGCCACGATATCGCTTATCTCAAAGGAAAAACCTGGACCACCGACTCTTTCTATCGCGAAACGCCGGCGCGTATTCGCAAACGCAAACAGGAAAACTGTATCACGGTTGAAATGGAAGCATCAGCCCTTTTTGCAGTCGCACAGTTCAGGGGTGTCACCCTCGGGCAGATCTTGTACGCCGGAGATGATGTTGGAGGGGAAGAATGGGACTCGCGCATGTGGACCAAAAACGCCCCGGTGCGGAGAAAATTGATCTGGCTGGCGGCCGAGGCCTGTCTGGAGTTGTGAGCAAAAACCAGCACGATCGGGCATAAAAAAACCGGGCCCGTCGTTTGGCTTAGGGGAGTCACCAAATCTCGAGCCCGGGAAGTGTGAACGAAACCGGTTAGGGGGAGAACCAAGTTTCGCTACGACCAATTATGTACGCTGCTCTTTATTAAGCAAGCTGTGTGCCACAAAAACAACACCCGAAAAATTAAAATATAAGCTGATAATTATCAACAAGTTAAAACCAAACACACTAAAGCATAAATCCATGGCGCTGAAAGCAATGGTTCAAAATGAACCCTGCTTATTTCTATTTGATCTCTCCGGGCTTATTTTATGCCCTGCATCACGCTCTTGATATCTGCTGTGAGCTGAGCGAGGATCTCCTGAACAGCAGCATCGAACGTGCGCACGATAGCCGGAGCGCCATTACCTGTAGCAGGTTTTACCCGGCGATAAGTTTTCGTCCATAACATTTTTCTGGAGACAGGCTCCACCAGCCGCACCTCGAGGGCTACGACTGCTTCGCGCCCCTGGGGTGTGTTGTGTTCTTCAAAGGTTAGTATCCGCCCGGAAATTTTCCAGTCCGCTGTTATCTCTCCCGGATAGTTGACCACATCGCGAAACAGGGACGCCGCCTTGAGATGGCTGCGCACAGCTTCGGTCATCAGGATGTGAGGCGGGGCAATCCATTTGTGATAATTCCAGTAACGCACTTCATTACCGTCCGCGCGATAGACGATGCGGTCATCGAAATACATCAGCCCCGGATCGAGACGTTCGACACCGAGGACAGCCTGAAACTCAGCAGCAGTCGCTGAAGCTTCTGAGGTGTCTGCGGTCGTCAGAGAGTAATAATGCGATTCCGGGATGCCGCTACATGCGCTCAGGGTGATCCATAATGCGGCAGCCAGCGCCAGGCCGGCGTGTTGCACACTGTTTCTCCAGAGAGATTTCATCGGTTTACTTTTCTCCTGATTTTTCGTCGTTCCTGTTTTTTGAACCGGATGCCATCCTGCACTCTCACCGTCT
>DRLW01000277.1 GCA_011375275.1 Bacteroidota bacterium | reverse complement strand
GCCCGGTTTTCGCCGGTGATGTCTGCGGTCATTGCCATGGCCCGTGCCGGCAAGCCGGTGATGGGAATCTGCAACGGTTTTCAGATTCTCTGTGAGGCAGGGCTTTTGCCCGGCGCACTGATGCGCAACCGCAATCTCGATTTTATCTGCAAAAATATCTACATCACCGTGGCCAATAACCAGTCCATCTTTACTTCAGACTATCGTCAGGGAGAGGTGCTGAAAATTCCCATCGCGCATGGCGAGGGCAACTATTTTGCAGATGCCGACACCATCGCCCGGCTGCACGACAACCAGCAGGTGATCTTTCGCTACTGCGATGCTGACGGTGCTGTCAGCGAAGCGGCCAATCCCAACGGCTCGGCCGGAAATATCGCCGGCATCTGCAACGAGGCGGGCAATGTCCTGGGGATGATGCCACACCCGGAGCGGGCTTCGGAAGCGTTGCTCGGCTCGGAAGACGGGAAAAGAGTGTTTACCTCGCTGATCGCTGCTGTCGAGCGTGTGCTCGCTGTGTGAACCTGCCCGCACAACCGGAGCATGGCCGGATCAGCGTCTGGACTCAGAAATCAGGAGCAGAAGGTGCGTTCGAAAAAAAACATCGGTAAAGTCGTGATGATGATCGTACTGGGGGCATTGATCGGTTCCCTGTTGGGTGAGCTGGTCGGGCTGGTTCTGCCGGAAGGCGTTGTCAAAGAGTTCTTTCTGCGCACGGCAGACATCGTGCTCTCGCCCGCAACGCTTGATTTGAAGGTTTTTACCATCACCCTCGGATTTTCTTTGAGCTTGAATTCGAGCGGATTTATCGGTATTTTGCTGGCGATCTATCTGTTGCGTTGGTATTGAATGAACTGCATTTGACCCGTAACTATGTGGAAAAACGATGCCTTTTTCAATCGGTATGAGCGAGTTGATGTTGATCATGGTTCTGGCACTGCTGCTGTTCGGCCCGAATAAGCTGCCGGAATTTGCCCGCGGTATCGCCCGGGCGATCAACAATTTCAAGCGTGCAGCGGAAGACGTCAAGCAGGAACTGAACCTCGATGATTTCGATAAACCGCGCAAATCGCCTTTCGAAGAAAAATAAGGCCGCAGCCGGGTTCGGGTGTGGCTTTTTTGCGCAGAAGATTGACCCTATGGCCCGTTTTCGGCTTGCTTCTTATGGTGGATTTGTTAATGTAGGGAAGCAGATTCGCCGGGCATGAAATCGACCGTGTTCATGCTGACGCTGCTTCGGCACTCCCCGGCCCGCGTGTCGGTGAGCTCAGCCCGCCGGCTGCTGAAGATGAGCGGTTTATTGTTTGTCAGGTTATCCAGTTAACTCAGCCAACCGGGCCCGGCTCAGATACGGCATGTGTCATTCCGGCCAAGCGAAGCGCCGTGCCGGAATCTCATCTTTTCCGGCGCGTGCCAGAGTTTGGGAGATTCCGGTCTTCCGCTGCGCGGAAACCGGAATGACGGTTCTGGTTCGGGCATGTGTTGTGCTCAGGAAGACTGGTTGAAAAGAGACAACCGGGCTGGGTAAAAGTATCGTACCGCGCGACATGAATGTCGCGGTACAAGAGGGGCCATATTGAAAATTAACCCACATGATTTGAGGAAGCGCCAAAAATATTTTATTGTTTTGGGCGAATCGCTCAGATTCGGTTATTATGCTTTGAATCGCCAGCGAATGGTTAATCATGTACTACGTTTCCAAGGAGTAAGCTATGGTTGGTGTACCGGAACTCGTCTGGATTTTCCTGATCATCCTGTTGTTGTTCGGTGCAAAAAAATTGCCCGATCTGGCTGCCGGACTCGGGAAGGGAATTCGGGAATTCAAGAAAGCTGCCAGTGAAGTAGAAGAATCGGCAAAAATCGAAGATTCGGCAACGGAGAAAAAGGGCGAGTGACACGCGATCGGCAACCCTCTGCCAGCAGTACCGTACCGTCGATACGCGCAACACGCCAGGCCATCCGCGAGGGAAATGACAGCCTCGAGCAGGTCGTCAGCCGTTGCCTGGCCGCCATCGCTGCGGGCAGTGACATCAATGCATTTATCACCGTGTTCGACGAGCAGGCCCTGGAGGCCGCTCGCCGCATCGATGGGCAGATCCGCTCCGGAACAGCCGGGCCACTGGCCGGTGCCGTGATCGCGGTCAAGGATAATATCGCAGTCAAAGACTGCCTGATGACCTGCGGGTCAAGAATTCTGCACAACTTTATCCCACCTTATGATGCGACGGTGATCTCCCGGCTGCAGGAAGCCGGTGCCGTGATCATCGGCAAGACCAACCTCGATGAATTTGCCATGGGCAGCTCAAGCGAGCATTCTGCCAGCGGCGCAGTGAAAAATCCCGTCGCACCGGGGCATGTCGCCGGAGGGTCTTCCGGAGGTTCTGCTGCTGCTGTTGCGGCCGGCTATTGCCACGCCGCCCTGGGATCGGATACCGGCGGCTCCATCCGCCAGCCTGCGGCTTTCACCGGAGTGTTTGGGCTGAAGCCGACTTATGGCCGCGTCTCACGCTTTGGCCTGGCAGCCTTTGCTTCTTCCCTCGATCAGATCGGCCCGCTGGCACGCTCCACCGAAGACCTCGCCGCTGTGCTGCAGGTCATCTCCGGGCATGATCCCCTCGATGGTACCAGCGCGCAGGAGCCGGCCCCGGACTTTAGCGCTTCTGTTGCCTCGCTCAATGGCAAAACCATCGGCATACCCGCGCAGTACCTCGGTGAGGGCGTGCAGCCGGAGATTGCCGCAGCAGTTGACGCAGCAGCCGAAAAAGCCCGCAGCAGCGGCGCAAAGGTCGTCTCCGTCGATCTGCCGATGACCGACTACGCCATCGCCACCTACTACCTCATCTGCACGGCTGAGGCTTCCTCAAACCTGGCGCGTTACGATGGCGCCCACTACGGTTTCCGCGCTGAGGGCGTGCGCTCCCTCGAAGAGATGTACACCCGCTCGCGCAGCGAAGGATTTGGTGAAGAAGTCAAGCGCCGAATCATGCTCGGCACCTATGTCCTCAGTGCCGGCTATTACGATGCCTACTATCGCCGCGCCATGAAAGCGCGCTCGCTGATCCGGCGTGATTTCGAGCAGGCCTTTGCCACCTGCGATCTGCTTCTGACACCGACGACCCCGACAACAGCGTTCCGGTCCGGGGAAAAGACCACCGACCCGCTGGCTATGTACCTCTCCGATATATTCACCGTTTCTGTGAACCTGGCCGGCCTGCCCGCGATCAGCTTTCCTTATGGCCGTGACGACCAGGGCCTGCCCATCGGGTTACAGTGCATCGCGCCGGCATTCGATGAAATCAGTCTGCTCCGCGCAGCCCGGTTTTTTGAACAAAACGGCTGAGAGCACCATGAAACGCGAATTTGTCGTCTTTGATCTCGAAACCCAGCGGACCTTTGACGAGGTCGGCGGATATGCCAACACTGCGAAAATGGGGATATCCATCGGTGCGGCTTACGATTCCCGGGATGACAGCATTCAGGTTTTCCGCGAGCAACAGATCGATGCATTGGTCGAACTGCTGTTCAGCGCGCCGCTGGTCGTTGGCTTTAATTCCTTTAAATTCGATTATACCGTGCTGCAGCCATACACTGATCGCAGGCTACACGATCTGTCGGGACTGGATATGCTCGACAGCATCTATCGCATTCTCGGCTTTCGCGTCAGTCTGGATCATCTCGCTGCTGCCACTCTGGGACGCAAAAAAACAGGTCACGGCCTCGATGCGATTCGCTGGTTTCGCAGCGGGGATTGGCAGAAGCTGGAAAAATACTGCACTGATGATGTGCTTGTGACGCGCGATCTGTATCTTTTTGGCTGCGAGAACGGCTATGTGGAGTTTTATGATCGGCGTAACCGCCGGATGAGACGCATCGAGGTAAACTGGGCATGAGTGAACAACAGCACATGGGATTTGAGGCCGTCATCGGACTGGAAGTGCATGCACAACTACAGACGGCGAGCAAGATTTTTTCTCCGAGCAGCACGGCCTTTGGCGCTCCGCCGAACACCCACGTCGATCCTGTCTGCCTTGGCATGCCGGGTGTGCTGCCGGTGCTGAACAGAAAAGCTGTGGAGTTTGCCATCCGCATGGGCCTGGCCACGCACTGTCGTATCGCCGGGCGCTCGATCTTCGCCCGCAAACATTATTTCTATCCTGACCTGCCCAAGGGCTACCAGATTTCCCAGTATGAGCTGCCGCTCTGTGAGCATGGCTATGTAGAGATCGAGCCGGAGCAGGGAGAAAAACGCCGTATCGCTATCGTGCGTATCCACCTCGAAGAAGATGCCGGCAAATCCGTGCATGCCGAGGAGTACGTCGCCGGCGATGAAACCCTGATCGATCTCAATCGCTGCGGTGTGCCGCTGATCGAGATCGTCTCGGCACCCGACCTGCGCACGCCGCGGGAGGCCTGGCTTTACCTCGCCAAACTGCGCCAGCTCGTGCGCTGGCTGGGCATCTGCGACGGCAATATGGAACAGGGCAGCCTGCGCTGCGATGCCAACGTCTCTGTCCGGCCTGTGGGCGAAAAGAAACTGGGCGTGAAAACCGAGCTGAAAAATATGAACACCCTGCGCGGGGTCGAAAAAGCGCTGGAATATGAGATCAGTCGGCAGATCGCTGCAGTCCGGCGTGGCGAAACCATCGTCCAGGAGACCCTGCTCTGGGATGCGGATCGCAACGTTGCCGTACCCATGCGCTCGAAGGAGTTTGCCCATGACTATCGCTATTTCCCGGATCCTGATCTCGTGCCGCTGGTCATCGATGATGCCTGGCGCGATCGGATTGCGGCAGAGCTTCCGGAGCTTCCTGACAGCATGCGGTTGCGCTTTACCCGCCAGTACGGCCTGCCGGAGTACGATGCCGCAATTCTGACCGAGGAGCGCGAGCTGGCGGCCTATTTCGAAAGCGCTGCCGCAGAAGCCCGCGATGTCAAAGCGGTCAGCAACTGGATCATGGGCGATGTATTGCGGGTGATCAAGGAAGAGAAAATTTCCATCGCTGCGTTCCGCGTTGCGCCAAAAGCATTGGCTGAGCTGGTGAACCTCATCACCGAAGGCGTCATCAGCGGCAAGATCGCCAAGCAGGTTTTTGCCGAAATGCTGGAAAACGGTGGTACGCCGAAGCAGATTGTCGAGGAGAAAGGACTGGTGCAAATCAGCGACAGCAGTGCTATCGAGCAGGCTGTTGCCGACGCGCTCTCTGCCCACCCGGCCGAAGCCGAGCGTCTGCGCAACGGTGAAGGCAAGCTGATCGGTTTTTTCGTCGGTAAGGTGATGCAGGCCAGCCGCGGTAAAGCCAACCCGAAGATGGTCTCCGAACTCCTGCAAAAGCAGATGCGCGGCTGAAAAGCGCAGGCGCTACCACCTCCCTAAACCCCTAAACTGATAAACCGCTAAACCCCTAACCACCCACACCATGCTGTTGGAGAAAACGACCATGCCCTCACCCGGTTCATTTTTTACACACATCCGCTGCTCACGCTGCGAGCGCGAATATGCCGGCGATGAACTGCTCAATCTGTGCGAGTGCG
>DRLW01000276.1 GCA_011375275.1 Bacteroidota bacterium | reverse complement strand
TTTGCCTGCTGCTTTTTTCCCAAATAATACATCGCTCAACTCAGGTATGAATCTGCCAGAATGAACATAAAAATGATGAAAAGCATCCTCGTTACGGGCATGCTGTCGGCTGGCATGTTCGTCTTTTCGGGTACTGCGGCTCAGGGAGAAGGCTCGGTTCGGCTCGCAGCCTCAAAGCCCGGTTTATTGCGTTTCACCGTGCGCATCGATTCCAGCGATATCAGTATGATTCAGGCTGAGGCTGCAGACCGTTTGCGCATTCGTGGCTTCGCTGCCGCGGGTAAGCCGGGGGCGATCAGCAGGCCGATGCGTGCAGTCACGCTGGCGCTGCCCCATGGTACCAGGCCGGAAATAACGTGGCGTGTCCTCGACGAGCGCCTTTTGCGCACGACCCGCCCGGAAGTGCTGCCGGTTTTAGATGCCGGAACCGGTCGCATTATTGAGCATGCACATCCGGTCGCTGAGGACGATCTGCCTCTCATCCGCGTTGCTGAACTCGGGCAGCAAGGGCAGACGTATGTGGCCGTACTCGAGGTGAAGCCGGCGAGGTATGACGCAGGGCGAAAGGCCTGGCGCATTGCAACCCATGTCCAGGTGGATGTCCGCTATGAGGAACCCCGAAGGCAAATGATGGGCCGGGCGCTGGGGAAAAGCACAGGCGGTGCCGTCCCCGCCGGTATTCTCAATCCGGTGCAAGCGCGGGTGTGGGGGGGAGAAAGCACCCGCCAGATTCAGCAGGAGAGCGAGCCGGCTGACTCTCTGATAGCCCGTGTGGTTGTTGATAAAGAAGGATGGTACGCAATCACAGGATCGATGCTCGAGGAGGCCGGCATCGATCTTTCGGGTATCGCGCTCGAACGCCTTGGCATGTCGTACCGCCGGGTGCCGATTCCCATCCTGATAGAGGGCGATATTGACGGCCGCTTTGATCCCGATGACCGTATTTTGTTCCGCGGCGATGTCAATCATGGGCCGCAAACATGGTTATCACAGTACATCGACGAGAATGTGTATGCCCTTTCTCTATACCCTCAACCTGCGATGCGCTTTGCCGAAACAGATGGCGGGCTCTATTCCCGTAACGCGGAAGAAAAAAGTTGGTATCCGGCGACGCGGCATTTTGAGGAAGATCATGAGTTTGACCGGCTGTTGCAGCAGTATAACCAGGATGCGGATCATTGGTTTTGGTATATCCTGACAGCCGGCGGCTCAGAAACCATCACCTTTACCCTCGAAGGCCCCTTTGCCGAAGAGGGGACAGCGCAGTTGTCCTTCTCAGCCATGGGGCTGACACACATTCCTCGTGTTTACCCGGATCACAGCATCGCTTTGCTGCTCAACGGTGTGCCGGTTGCGGATACTCTCTGGGACGGGCAGCGAGAAGTCACTGTCGAGGGAATTCCTCTGCCTGCCGGCCTGCTGCGCGAAGGCGAAAACACGTTGGAAGTCAAAGCGCCGGGGGACAGCCCGGCCAGGGAGATCGACAAGTTTTTCTTCAACTGGTTCGAGATCGTCTGGCCGCGAAAGACGGTACCGGTGTCCGATGTGATCGAACTGCCCTCGGAAGGCCTGAACAAGCCACTTATGTACACTCTGCCCGGTTTTCGTACCCATGAGCTTCTGGCCTTTGACAGTTTCAACCGCCGCATCGCTAATTTTTCCCTGCGGCAGGAGGACGACCGTACCTGGACACTGCGGTTTCAGGACCCCTCGCCCCAAGCGGGAAAAACCTACTACGTTGTTGGCAAAGATGGTTTTGCTGCCCCCCTGCGGGTGGAGCCTGTTCCTGCATTTGAACCACTGCGCACGACAAGCCGCGGGGCAGACTACCTTGTCGTGACCCATGAAAATTTTCGCCAGGGACTGGAACCTTTGATCCAGCATCGCCGGCAGCAGGGCTACCGTATCGAGGTCGCGGAAGTACAGCAAATTTATGACGAATTCAGTGGCGGGAACTATGGCCCGCAGGGTATCCGCGATCTGGTGCGGTATGCCTGGGAGAACTGGCAGAAACCGAGGCCGAAGTACCTGTTGCTCGTGGGCGACACCCACAGTTTTTTCCGCAAAGGAAAATACAGGGACGGCCGCGGTGATTTTGTGCCGACTTTTCTGGCCTACACCGTCTCATGGGGCATGAGCGCCAGCGATAACTATTTTGTTCAGATCGCGGGTGATGATATCATTCCTGACCTTGCCATCGGCCGCTTCCCGGTCAATGATGAGACCGAGCTGCGCGCCATCGTTGATAAGACGATAGCCTACGAAACCACCGCGGCGCATGGCCGGTGGCGCGGAGAGATTCACCTGTCCGCAGGCGATGATCCGCTTTTTGAAAATCAGACGGAATATCTCTATGAAAACTACATCCCGGACGCCTATCGGGTAACACGGGTTTATACCAACGAAAAGACCCGCTACTACGGCAGCACCGAAGAGTTGATCGATGCCTTTGACCGCGGCGTGCTGTTCATGAATTTCGTCGGCCATGGCGGCGGCGGTGTCTTTGCTGATGACCAGCTGTTTCTGCTCGATGATTCTTATCTCATCCGCAATCGCTATCGCTGGACCGTGCTGCTGACCTGGTCCTGTTTTATCGGTTATTTCGACAATCCGGGGTCGCCCAGCCTCGGAGAAACCTTGCTGCGTCTGCCCAACAACGGCACCATCGCCAATTTTGGTGCTTCCGGCAGGGCATGGCTGGTTGGCGATCGCTATTTTAATGGTGAGTTCTTCAACCAGATTTTTAATCAAGATGAAAAACTTCGCCTCGGTGAACTCGCCATGCGCGCCAAGGTCGATCTTTTCTTCAAGTATGGGCAGCGCGATCTGGTTTTGAACTACAATATCATCGGCGATCCGGCACTGAAGATCCTCTATCCGGAGGAGACCCTTAGCCTGCAGAGCAAGCAGCAGGCGGTGCAACCCGGCGCAGAGGTCGAGATCACGGGGACGGCGCCGGGGGCCACGGGCGGGGAGGTGGTCTTGGAGTTATATCACAAGGAAGATATTCTGCTCGATAGCGTGCGTGTGGCCAATACGGCGGATGGTTTCAGTGCCGCGTTGAGCCTGCCGGATACGGTAAACGGTGCTGGTATCGTGCGGGCTTATTTTACCGACGGCACACGCCATCAGATCGGCGCCACGCGTTTTACTGCCGATACAGTCCATTTCGGCGAGGTCATTTTGCAGCCGGAACGGCCGCGGCACCAGCAGCCTTTTTACATTTCAGTGCCTGTCAGCGCTTTGCAGGGCACCCGGATCGACAGCGTGGTGCTCTATCCGGGCAAAAAAGTTGATCCCAACACACGCATCCGCATGACCCGGGTGGCTAACTCCCCGGCGCTGATTTACAAAGCTGAGCAGCAGGTGAAGACACCCGATAACCGTGTGTACTATTTTCGCCTCGGCCTTTATGGGGCGTATCGCGGCACGCCGTTACAAAAAGTCACGGAGCTGCTTTACATCCAGATCGATCGCCGGCCAGACCTGCGTTTTGCCGGCAGTACTTTTACCTTCAGCGGATGGGCCCCGGCAGAGGTGAAGTTTTCCATCACCAACAGAGGGGATTTTCAGACCGAAGCCTTCTCAGTCGGCTTTGCCGTCGCTGATGGCGGCTCGCTGGCGAACAGCAATTTTCTCGCCGTGCGGAATATTCCGGGTATTGCACCAGGGGATACTCAGACCGTGCGGCTGAACTGGCAAAACCCAACCCCGGGTTTGTATGATTTTGTCGTTGTTCTCGATATGGAGAACAAGGTCGCAGAATGGAGTGATGGCAATAATCGGTACCAGTTGTCCCGCGTCATTGCGACGCCGGACCAGGGCAGCGACGGCTTTATCTTTGACCGCGACAGTACATTCAGTATTGCCGTGCCGGCACAGGCGGTTACAGAGCTGACAGCACTGGAGTTGCGCGGCTGGAGTCCGGCGGGAGACGCTCAGGTGGTGATCCCGGGGACGCTGGAGTTTCTGCCTCTGCGTTCGGGCAGAAGTGGCTATTACGGCTTGCTGGGCGGGCAGAGTAATGGCGTGCGTTTCCTGCGTGAGGTGGAGGCGCGCCTGTATTTTCGTAAAGATGATCAGGCGGTGCGCGCTGCGTTGAGTGAAGGCTCTTTGAGAGTGTCGTGGCTGGATTTTACCAGCATGAAGTTTACCACTGTGCCTTTTCAGATAGACGAGAGCGGTGGATATGTCTCTGTGCGTATTCCTGCCACCGGCGCACTTGCCCTGGTGCGCCTGCGGGATCAGCAGGGGCCACAGGTTGAAATTCGCGTGGCTGCGCAGAATTTTACCAGCGGAGACTATGTCGGCGCCAATCCGGAGTTTACGATTTCAATCGATGACGAATCCGGAGTTTATACCAGTGCTGGCTTTTTGCAGCTCAGGCTGAATAGTGAGCCTGTATCCGCCGAGGCTCTGCGTACGGTTCTTGAAAATGAGCAGGGGCGTGCTGTGGTACTCTCTTATCAGCCGGAGCTCGAGCCGGGCGAGCATACCCTGTCTCTTTCTGTACGCGACCGCGCCGGCAATCAGACGGAGAAGGAAATTCAGTTCACTGTTGCTGATGCGGTGACCCTTCGTGCTCTGGCCAACCACCCCAACCCCTTTGCCGACGAGACGGTCATCGCCTATACGCTGACCGGAGAAGCAGAGAGCGTCTCGCTGAAAATCTATTCTGTCTCCGGCCGGCTGATCCGCGAATGGTCTTTCTTCAATGAAGCGGGCTATGCCGAACACATCTGGGACGGTCGTGACGAGAACGGCGAGCAGGTTGCCAACGGTGTTTACTATCTTCGCTTCCGGGCACGCATGGGGGATGAGACCATCGAGCGTATTCAAAAAATAGCCCGCCTGCGATGAGCCGCACACCTGCCGGCAGGAAAAAGTGGTTGGCCCTGGCCTCGATCAACCTCCTGTTGCTCATAAGTGGCATCTGGGCGCTGACAACCATGGGGAATTCACGGGCACTGAGGGCAAAGAAGCAGTGGCTTGCAGAACACACAGGCATCGATTTTTTCCTGCCCGAGAGTGCCATGGAAAACCACGCCATCGTCGATGCACTTTTTCATGTTCTCGCCTATGGTCTTTTGACGCTGACCCTGCTGTCGTTGCTGCACATCATCAAGCCCTCTCCGCGCCATGTGTACTTTGTCGCAGCCATCGTGCTGGTGCTGGGGGCGGCGGATGAGTATATGCAGGCCGGAATCCCCTGGCGTGAAGCGAGTGTGCTGGATTTTTTCTGCGATGTTTTGGGGCTGCTCTGGGGGGTGACCATTTTCCTGCTCATCGATCGTGTCCCACACATTCCTCCGGCGTGGCGGCGACTGTTCAGAAGAGGATAATCCAGAGTATCCGGTAAACCCAACCAACCGGACCTTCCCCGCCTTGTCTGCCTGTTTCGCAAGATACCCGCATCTCCGGATTCATGAGGCTGGTTTTCGGAAAGCCCGAATAGCGGCTCTTATTCATTCATCGGTGCAAAGGCCTGGCAGTTTGGGGGAAAAGAAGCAACAGTGCGGTGCAGACTGATTCGCCAAAAGATGGAAATTTCACGTTGAATATGAAGGAAGATAGTATGCCGAACGGTTTTTTCAGAAACCGCCAGGTTTATACCGGTAACAGCGTGGTGAGCCGGATAAGCGCTGCGAGCCGATGTTTTGTTTTTTGGCTGGTTATTCTTGTGCCGTGTACTGCTCTGAACGGGCAGACGGGCGGGGCAGAGTTTCTGCGCCTCGGCGCCGGCGTCAGGGCATTGTCCATGGGCGGGGCTTATGTCGCGCTTGCGGATGACCCCAGTGCCGCGGTGTGGAACCCTGCTGGGTTGGCCAGAGTCGCCGGGTTGCAGGGCTACCTGAGCCATATGACTGTTTTCAGCAGCCAGGCTTCGCATAATTTCGCCTCCGGCTCGGTTGAAATCAACGACGGGCTGGTGCTGGGCCTGAGTTGGGTGCGTTTGAGCGTCGATGATATTCCCCGTTTTTCCGCGCTGCAGGGTTCGCGCTACGATCGCCTGCGCGACCGGCCGGAGTGGCGTTCTGATGGCGCGTCCGAGGGGGTGTTTCGCAGCGTGGATGATGCGCTCTTCTTTTCCTTTGCGCGCCGGTTCCGGTTAGAGCTGCTTTTCGGCCAGGGGCTGACGCCGGTGGCGGTGCCGGTCGATATCTCTTTCGGAATGAACATGAAGCTCATCCGCCGTGCGCTCGATGTCGCCTCTGCTTCGGCGCAAAGCCTCGATCTGGGGATGATCATCTCTCTGGGTAGCCGCACGACAGGAACAGGGAGGCAACAATCTCTTTCATTTGGCATCAGTGTCTTCGATATCGCTGGTTCGCGCATGAACTGGAGCACGGGAAGCGACTACGCCGACCCGTTGCCTATGCGGCTGGTGGCGGGCGTGGGGCTGACGCGCGCCCTGCCGGGGCGCAACAATACTCTGGCTCTGTCTGTGGCACAGGATGTCTTGCAGTTGCAGCTCCCCCGCCTCGGGGTGGAGTACCAGATCGGGCGTGTTCTGGCGCTGCGCGGTGGTTACCGGGCTACCGGCTGGTCTGCCGGCGCTGGCTTGAATTTCGGCAAAGTGATGCTCGATTATGCTTTCTCGACTCACGAGCTGGGCGCAACCCACCGCGTCGGTGGTGGCGCGAGGTTTTGATCGGGGGATGGAAAAACCTGTGACCTGAGTATCGCAACGGTAGATAGAGCGGATGGCAAATGCTGGATGACGACCTCCCTGCCCGGTGCGGAACCTTGCAGCATATTTCGAACTCGGGATGATATATTCGTCGTGCACGATTTATCGTGCCCGAAAGCCGCGAATTTTACCCGCGTGGCCGGGGAAGAGGCAGGTTAGCGGCCTGTCAGATCAGTGCAGGATGAGCAGCTTGCTGCGCTCGGTAATTATGATGCCGTGCGCTTGCCGCATTTGCATAACGAGAAAATAGGTGCCGGTTGGTAAATTACCACGCTGAACGGTAAAGGTCGAACTCCCTGGCTGCACGGTGCCGCGCTGAATCGTTTGCACCAGCCGCCCGCGGATATCATAGAGCAGCAGCGACACATGCGCTGCTTTTTTTAATTCCAGCCGGAAGGAAGCGCTGAAACGAAACGGATTGGGATAGACGCGGGAAAGAAAAGTTTTCGGCGGACCGCTGCTGCCGGCTTTGACAAACGAGGAGTCTGCCGCGCCTTCTTCCTGTGCCACCAGCCCTGCCATGGGCACCGAGAGCATGAACACAGTGCACAGGATGGAAAAGGTTTTTTGCCATTTGGTTTTCATACCGTGATGATCGTATGTTTTTGCACTTTCTTGACAGAAATCTTGACTTTTTAAAATGAGTTAGCTATCTTCTCACCGCTCATTTGAAAAGTCTTCCCGCGCACGGCAGGCGCGCTGTAGTTTTTTTATTATCAGCGAGTTACCGTGCAGCATGTTCGCGAGGAATTTTTTCAGCTCCCCGCCTTGAAAAAAGCGGGCTAAAAACGCCGAAGTGGTGAAACTGGTAGACGCGCACGGTTCAGGGCCGTGTGGGAGCAATCCCGTGGGGGTTCGAATCCCCCCTTCGGCACGAGAGAAAGCCTTTTCCGAGTTATTCGGGAAAGGCTTTTTTGTTTTATAAAAAAATCCCCTTCGAAGGGGGACAGGCCCGGCACACAAGCCGGGCCAGGGGGATGTTCTCACTGCCGCCGCAACCCCCTCAAAACGAAAACCCCGGCACAAATCCAACTCCGCGGCAGATCGCAACGAAATCGC
>DRLW01000275.1 GCA_011375275.1 Bacteroidota bacterium | reverse complement strand
ATTTGGGGGATTATTGACAATAGAATTCCGGAGGCGACCCGCCGGTGCCGTAGGGGCGACCGGCGGGTCGCCCCTACGGTCACCATCAACCATAATGACGTTGCCAAACGGTGTAAATATCTATGTTTTGACGAAACCATTTGGTAACGCCGGTTTTAAATCCACGTGTAATGGCGCCAATGGATTTGAGGATAATTTTTATGATATTTGTTTTGTCGGCGGCGGTAGGGGTTCAAAATTTTGAACCCCTACAATTTTGCCCCCAACGACAATGTTGATAACCCCATAACCCGTTTGGCGATCGCGTATTTAAATCCGGCCATGATGGAACCGATGGATTGGGGCTCTGGCCTGTGTCTATTTGTAGAGACCCATGGGTGTGGGGGCAACCCGCCCGTCGCCCCTACGGGTCGGGTTTTGTCCCTGGTTGAATGTACAGGGGACCGTACCCGCGACATGAATGTCGCGCTACAACCAAGGAGACCCGCCGATTACCCATACTGAAAATCGCCCCACACGATTTGAGGAAGAGCCAAAATATTTTTGTCTGGCATGGAAAGTCTCGCCCGCCAGGCTGGGGCGCCGTGACGCTGGAACGTCGGGAAGGGTCACACCGCCAGCACGGAGTGACGAAATAATGATGACGCGTTCGTAGTGCACGCTTCAGCGTGCCCAAGAACGTCAGACGTCACACCGCAGGAGCGGTATGACGAGATGATGTGAGGAAGAACCTGAAAGTTTATCACCACCCTTACAAACTGATACACCAAATCACAGAGCGACACGATGAAAACTTCTGCACATGACCTCATCTTTGCCACGCCCATGGCCAAAATTGCGGATTTCACATTCGATGATCAGGTCGCCCGGGTTTTCCCGGACATGATCCAGCGCTCGGTGCCCGGCTACAGCACGATCATCAGCATGATCGGCACGCTGGCGCAGCGCTTTGCCACTGCAGGCAGCACGTGCTACGATCTCGGTTGTTCTCTCGGCGCAGCAACGCTCTCCATGCGCCACAGCATCGAAGCAACGGGATGCCGCATCGTGGCTGTGGATAATGCCCCTGCGATGATCGAGCGCTGCGGCAAAATCATCGCGGAGGACACAGGCACGGTGCCTGTTGAGCTCATCTGCGACGATATCGCAAACATCGAAATCGCAGACGCATCCGTCGTCGTGCTCAATTTCACGCTGCAGTTTATCCCGGTGCAGGAACGCCCGGCGCTGATCCGAAAAATTCACAGCGGCATGCGCGACGGCGGCATTCTCATTCTTTCAGAAAAAATCGCCTTTCCGGATGATCGTCTGCACGATCTGTACATAGACCTGCATCACAGCTTCAAAAAAGCCAATGGCTACAGCGATCTGGAGATTGCACAAAAACGTACGGCACTGGAAAACGTCCTCATTCCGGAAACCGTGGCCAGCCACCGGGAACGCATCCACGCTGCCGGTTTCACCAGCTTCGACCTCTGGTTCCAGTGCTTTAATTTTGCCTCGATGATTGCGTTAAAATGATCGACTACAGCGATTTTTTAGCACGCGCCGGTGATGACGCACTGCAACAGTGGTTTGCCACCCTGCCGGAGGCCGTGCAAAAAAAATTTGACCCGCAACAGGATAAAAACCTGCAGCGCTGGCTGGCTGCCCTGGCCTCTCTCCCCCGCTTGCAAACCAACGAGTACGATCTGGCGGGTGATATCATCCGCATCGGCGGAGCGGGAGAGCTGGACAGGGAGACACAGACAGCTATCGAAAAAACATTGCGCGCTCTGCATCCATGGCGCAAGGGGCCGTTTGCCGTCTTCGGCATCCATATCGATACCGAGTGGCGTTCCGACTGGAAATGGCAGCGCCTGGCGCAGCACATACACCCCCTGGCCGGGCGTACGGTGCTCGATGTCGGGTGCGGCAGCGGCTACCACACCCTGCGCATGGCCGGAGCAGGCGCTGCACTCGCCCTCGGCATCGAACCCATGTTGCTCTACTGCTGCCAGTTCGCCGCGCTGCGCCGTTTCCTGCCACCGGTCCCGGCTGCTGTCCTGCCTTTTGCGCTCGAGGAGGTCCCGGACGGGCTCAAAGCCTTTGATACCGTCTTTTCCATGGGCGTTCTCTACCACCGGCGTTCGCCGATCGATCATCTGTACAAACTGCGTGATTGCCTGCGTCCGGGCGGGGAGCTGGTGCTGGAAACACTGGTCATCGAGGGGAAGAGAGGCGAGGTGCTGGTGCCGAAGGGCAGGTATGCTAAAATGCGCAATGTCTGGTTCATCCCAAGCTGTGCTGAGCTGGAAAACTGGCTGCAGCGGTGTGGTTTTCGTGACATCCGGCTCATCGACCGCACGCAGACGACGACCGGGGAGCAACGCCGTACAGAGTGGATGCACTTCGAATCCCTGGCCGACTTTCTCGATCCAAATGATCCGTCGCGCACGATCGAAGGTTTGCCCGCGCCGGTACGCGCACTTTTTCTCGCTCAGGCTCCGGGTTAGGAGCACGGCCTACCTGCTGCGCACGACACCGGCGAGGACATAAGCACAGAGCGCTGCTGCACCTCCCCACAGAATATAACCCAGACCGGTACCAGCCAACCACTGCGGCTGCACAACCGCAAGCTGCCCTCCTTTTTCCAGAAAATAAAACACAAAGGTGCTGAAAAAGCCGGTGGCAGCAGCAGCCTTGACCTGAGTTTCTGTTGCGGTCTTGCTGAATATGGCCAGCATGGGGATGAAAACCGTGGTGGTCAAAATTCCGGAGGACAGATAAAAAATGTCCCATAAGGACTCGGTGAACAGGGCATACACAAAAGCCATCATCACTGCCAGGGCCGAGGCAGCGCGGGCGATTTTCTGCATAACTTCAGGTGAGCGCTTCTCCTGCAATGCCGGCTCGATGATATCATAGGACAGCGACAGGGCAACGACATTGCTGCACGTATCGATGGTGGACATGGCGGCGGCGGCCAGCCCGGTGCTCAGTCCCACGCTCAGCCACAGGGGCGCGTGATCCTGCATCAGCACAGCGATGATCGCGGCGCCATCTTGCAGACGTTCCGGGATGATGCCTGCGACCGGTGGGTAGAGATACAATGCCGCCAGACCGATGACGAGGGGCAGGGCTGTGAGAAAAATCAGAGAATTGAGGGCGGCGATGAGCACGCCTGTGCGTGCTGCCGGCACATCCTTAGCCGCCTGAAGGCGCAGCCAGACGTCGGTTTCAACCAGCCAGCCCGGAACATAGGCAAAAAACGTCATCGCGATCAGCACCGGGCTCAGGCTCCACAAGCTCATGGCCCCGGCATCGACATAAGCCGGCCGCTGGATGGAGGCAACCGAGCTGAAAAAGGAGCTGCCACCGCTTGCGACAACAGCGATCCCGGCGATGATCGCGATAAAAACCGCCACGAGCAGAAACTGCACTTTGTCTGTTGCGACCACTGCTGAGAACCCGCCCAGCCAGGAATATGCCGCCACGACCAGAGCGATCAGCAGCAGGATGAGAACGAAAGGGGCCTCCAGCAAGGGCGCGAGGATGTGCGCAGCGGCATAGATCTCAGCACCACCCCAGACCAGAAAAACAAAGGCCAGCGGAACTGCGAGAAAAGCCCGGGCGCGGTTACTGAACCGGTGCGCGATCATCTCCGGCTGGGAAAACGAGGGCAACCTGCGAAACACCGGCACGAGGACATAAAAACCCACCATGGTCAAAAGCCAGGGGAGCGGCACGAGCCACAAGCCGGCCAGACCATACCAGTAAAACAACTGCACAGCATAGACGATCGACCAGCTCACCGACATGAAGCTGGCAGATATCGACAGCCCGGCCGCGGCACCGGAAAGCGACCGGCCTGCTGCCCAATAGTCGATATTTTCCTCCTGCACCGCTGCCGTGCGGCGAAACCCGCGCCAGCCGATGAACATGACCAGAGCAGAATAGGCGAGAAAGCCGAACCAGTAAAAATATTTTTCCATGATGATCCTGTCGCTGGGATATGGCCTGAAAATTTATAATTCGATTTTATGGGGGAAAACGCACTTTGGCCCTTTTCGCGTCGGGTTATCCATTTCAATCAGTTGCTCTCGTCATCCCGCGGGAGCAGTACACAAAAGTAACGAGATACTGCCTGCCAGATTGCCCGCACCCTCATTTCGAAATCCCCCAAAAGCAACCTGAGCAACAAAAAGT
>DRLW01000274.1 GCA_011375275.1 Bacteroidota bacterium | reverse complement strand
TTTCCTCAAATCGCTGATAGTGCACTACGATGGCACTCAATGGCAGGAGATAGAGTCTTTACACAATAGCGCGCTATATGATGTTTGGGGGCCATCTTCCGGAAATGTTTATATCGTCGGGGATAGTGGTCTGGTACTCAATCAGAAAGAGGGAAAGTGGGACACTACCTACATAGCGCCTTTTGCGCTGGTATCGGTAGGGGGGAGCAGCGAAGCGACTTTTGTCGCTGGCGTTACGGATAGCATCATCTCAATTTACACGGAAAATAACGGGCAGTGGGATTTGGCCGAAAAGCAGAGCAGGCCCGAATACCTGGCAAGTGCTCGTTTCGGCATAACAGATTTTTACTCCCCTTCTCCCGGCATTTATTATAGCGTGGGTGCAGGAATATTTCTCAAGAAGGAGAATTCATGGGAAAAAGTACTGGATGTTGGTAAGACATTGGATACAATTTTTGGCACCGGCCAGGATAATATTATTGCGGTAGGTGTATATGGTGCAGCTTATCACTGGAATGGTACAGATTGGGCGGCATTAAACTTACCCGAAGAACGTTACCCGGCGGATATCTGGTTCACCGGAGTATGGATGACCGAGACGGATGTATTTATTTGTGGGCACGATGTCAATGGATATCAAACATTTGTTTTGCACGGGAAGTAATGGCAAGATTTTTCAGGTCAAACTCTAACAAAACTCTCACTCTTCTCCAGCACCAGTCCAGCCTGATTGGCAAAGCTCATCACAGCGTTCACCTTCTGGTCTGAGACTGGTTCACCGGCAATGTGATTATCTACCGAAATCACGGCTAGGGCTTTTTGCCCGGCGAGCACCGGCACGCAGGCAAACGCCGGGCAGTCCAGCAGATTCAACTCATCCTGGCTGACCTGTTCCGCGTACATGCTGTGGCTGGCATCGATAATGTTGACACAGCGGCCCTGTTTGAAGGCTGTTGCCAGTGCGCCTTTTGTGTTGAGGGCAATGGTGCTGCCGTTTTGCTGCAGGGTCTCGCAATCCGGCCCGAAAGCCAGAGTGGGATGTAGTGAATGCTCATCCTGCTGCTGGAACAGGATGATGCGGCTGAAATTAATGCCTCTGCGGATATGCTCGAGCATCATCGGCAGAATATCGCCGGGCTCGCGGTTTTGCAGGAGTGCAGTGGTGAACTCGTTCAGGGCCGTGAGCTCCTGCACCTTTTCTGTGAGCTCACGATTGACTTTGCGGTACATTTCATCTTTATCCTGCTCGCCGGCTTGTTCGTGTTCTTCCTCGCGCAGATAAGCATCGACATCTTTACGGTCGATCTGGTACTCTTCGACGATTGCGCGGACATTGCTGGCTAAAGACTTCAGCACGTGTGTCCATTTCTCCGGAGAAAGATGCAACAGCAACCTGGCCATATTCTGACACTGGCTCATCGAGCTGCGCACATCTGTTCCTGAATTGCGAAAGATGATTTTAGCCATCTGGTTTGCCACTGCGACGATATCGACGAGGCGCTCGCTGCTGCGCTGCCCCTTGCGCAAGCCCGTGCGGTGGTGTCTGGCAAGGGCTTTGATCAAAACAGGGGGGAAGTGCCATTTTTCCGCCACCCAACTGCCGAGCATCTGGTGGTCTGCTCCGAGTACGGCTTTTTCTGCCTGCAGCCAATCCTTGCCCTGTGCGACATGCTGCAAGACCACACTGTACTCTTTGGGGAAGAGCTGGTTGGCGATCAATTTTCCGCTGTCATGCAGCAGGCCTGCTACAAATGCTTCCTCGGGAACATCGTACTGTATTCGTTCAGCGAGCATCTTGGCGGCAACGCCAGTGGTCAGGGAGTGAATCCAGAATGCTTTGAAATCAAATACCTTGTTGTTGTGCATCTTCCGCAGCAATTGATAGACTGAATAGCCGAGAACCGTGCTGCGGACTTCTTTGAAGCCGAGAAGAACGATGGCGTTGGTTACGGTTGTTATTTTCTGATGATATCCGGCATAAACCGCGGAGTTTGAAATGCGCAACAGGCGAGATGTCAACCCCTGATCTTTGAGGATAATTTTGGCGATGTCGCGGGCAGATACATTCAGTTCATCTGTAGCTTTTTTCACCTGAATCCAGATTTGCGGCATGGCCGGCAGGTCGTCTGCGGTACTGAGGTGTTTTTTTATCTCTTCTGGTGTCATATGGCAAAAAGTGATCTGTGCTCCGTGAACTGCTCTGTGAACTCATCGGCAAATTCATTTAAACCGAACTCTTCAAGCTGTTGCGGTGCTGTTTCCCCGCAGTCATGAATATTGAGGCTCTGCGCAGTGACGAAAAGGTTTGCCAACGCAGTGATCCCGGCGAGGGTCTCGAGCTCCTTGCTCTGGTGGTGCAGGCCCACAGAAGCGACCAGTGATTCTGGGAACAACCACCTGTCGACCAGGTAAGCGCCGACCAGATCGTGGGTGCAGCCGAAATGTGCGTTCTCCATCCGCAGCAGGTTTTCAGATGTGGTTTTGCATTCTGCAATCATTGCCGCGAAACGCTCGGGAAAACGCTGCAGCAGCACCAGCTTGCCGATATCATGCAGCAGCCCGGCAACATAGGCTTCCTCAGGCTGCCAGGCCGACAATCGGGTGGCCAGAATTTTGGCAAAAACGGCGGTCGCCAGGCTGTGCTCCCACATCCCCTTGCGCAGGCCCTCATAGTCCTTGCAGCCGGCATACAGGCTTTGTGTCGATGCTGCGACCACCAGGCTGCGTACGGTGTGAAAACCCAGCATGACGATAGCCTGTTTGACCGAGGTTACCGTTCGGGAGTGGCCGTAGAAGGCGGAGTTGGACAGTTTGAGCAGTTTTGCCGTTATGCCGACATCGCCTGACAGCACGGTCGCTACCTTGTCGACCGGGGTTGCCGGATCGCTGGTCAGTTCGAGTATTTGCGTCAGCAACATCGGAGGCGCAGGAAAGTCATCGGTCATTTCTATGATCGCGGTGAGTGTGGCATCTCCAATGCTGCCGGGAAGGTTTCCCAGAGCTTTGGCTTCAGTCATACACTCTTTATCGGGGAGAATTATAAAAATTACAGATAAACGAAAAAAATCTGCATCCAATACAGCGGATTATCCCTGCGGGGCCGAACCAGAATGTACCGCGACATTCATGTCGCGAAGAGTGATATGTCTCGTTATTCAGGCTGTTTTTGCGGCTCTGTCTCATACACCGAATACAGGAGAGAAGTAGCCGAAGTGGCAACACTTCGGGCGCACTGAAGGCCGGAACTCTAGCGAGTTCCGCTACCGGCACCGGAGGCTGTGGAGAAAAGCAACCTGTCGTTTACCGGACG
>DRLW01000273.1 GCA_011375275.1 Bacteroidota bacterium | reverse complement strand
CGGCGATGCGTTTTTTCTGCTGCAGCGTGCTATCAGCATCTGCTCCGTTCTGTTCGATCATGGCATTGATTTCTGCGAGGTTTCTTTCCGCTACTTCCGGAGGCTTGACTCGAGCTGAACCAAAGAAAACGATGGTATTATATACTCTTTCTTTGCGAAAACGAATCTCCGGTTCCTCGAACTCACATAATACGCGAATCGAACGAGCGTATGGGCTGTTGAGAAAAGCGTAATTGTTATAGGCTTTTTTCGGCCGAATGTTGTACTCGACCGCATGGTCTGGTTTACTCATCGGGTTCCTTAGCGTTAGTCTGTCCTGTCCAATAGTAACTGTTTTGCCCGGCGGTAGAGAGAAACATATTTCCGGGCAGATTTTTCCCAGGAAAAATCTGCGTGCATTCCGCGCAGCATGACTTCGCGCCATCTGTCCTGGTGTTGGTAAAGCGCCATGGCACGCCTGACAGCATCGAGGAGCGCCTGCGGGTTATATTCATGAAATGAAAAGCCCGTTCCGTTCTCCGGATCCGTATCGTAGTCGATCACGGTATCCGCAAGGCCGCCTGTGTGCCGGACGATCGGTACGGTTCCATAATTTAAACTATACATCTGATTCAAGCCACAGGGTTCATAGCGCGAGGGCATCAGGAACATGTCTGCGCCGGCTGTGATCAAATGGGCAAGCTCGTTGTTAAAGCCGATATAGGCAAAATTCTTTCCCGGATAGCGAGCGCTCATGGCGCGAAACATATCTTCATAGCCGCTATCGCCGCTGCCGAGAGTGACGAGCCGGATATCCTGTTGCAGCAGTTCGTCGATAATGGGTGGTAACAAATCGAACCCTTTCTGATCCGCCAGCCTGGCGATAATTCCCAGAACCGGGGCTTCTTTTTCTGCCGGCAAATGGCAGGCTGAAAGGAGTGCTTTTTTGTTTTCAGCTTTACCGCTGAGATCATCGCTGTCATAGTTGAACGGAATGAGCGTGTCTTTGGCCGGGTTCCAGAGATTTGTATCGATGCCGTTGAGCACGCCAAACAAGTCGCCGGCACGGTCACGGAGCACACCATCAAGCCCGGCACCAAACTCTGCTGTCTGAATTTCCCGGGCATAGGTTTCGCTGACAGTGGTCAGGATATCTGCATAGCACATGCCTGCCTTGAGAAAACAGAAGCTGCCATGAAATTCAAACGGCCCGAGTGGATAATAATCCTGGTAGTCGAGTCCTGCCTTGTAAATCGCTGCAGGTGAAAACCGCCCCTGATAACCGATATTGTGAATTGTCAAAACCGATGCTGTTTCAGCGAAGAGTTTATCCCACCGGTATGTTTTTTTCAAAAAAACCGGTAAAAGCCCGGTCTGCCAATCGTTGCAATGGAGAATATCCGGGCTCCAGCGCATGTGCTGAAGTGCGATCAGGATAGCATTTTGAAAGAGGATAAAGCGTTCATCCTCGTCACTGTCCTGAGTATAGATACGCCCACGATGAAAATAGTGCGGGCAATCGACAAAATAAACCGGTGTGTCAGTCCCCGGAAGTTCACCCTGCCAGAGAGAAAACGCACGGTCATGATCACCCAGACGAACAGGTATATCAGCAAGGTTTTCTACAGGTGTGAGATCGAAGTCACCTGCTTTGATCGTATCGTATAGAGGGAGAAAGACTCTCACATCATGGTCGAGGTTTTTGAGAACAGCCGGCAGAGCGCCTGCAACATCAGCAAGCCCGCCGGTTTTGGCAAAAGGGACGCATTCGCTGGCGGCAAAACAGATTTTCATGTGTCAGAAGTGACCCGATAGGAGTTACAGTTCAGAACGGATTGGCCCGATTCATCCACGAGTTCGCATCCTGCGTAAGGAGATAAGGGGTGTCTGAAAACTTCTTCCAGGCGCGATGCGCTGGTGTGTGAACAAATCAGGATGGATTTTCAGGCCAAAAGGCCGAAGATGGGCATACCACAAGTGATCGTACCTGATGCCGGATTCTGAAAGAAGTTTACAATATGAAAAATTTTCCTTCTTTGAAAGGAGTAAAACTGTGACAGAATGCACGCGTGCTGTTGGCCCGACTCGAGTCTTCCCTGAGCCAACGAAAAATTCCAGAGGCAGGAAATAGCAATAAAAACGGCAACCGCAAAGCAGTTGCCGCACAGTGTAGCGTTCTTTCAATATCAAAACAGAGAAAAAAGCCCACACTCGGTGTCGCACTAAATCTGAGAACTGTCAGGGTGAGGACTATTCACGCCTCACCCGCGGGCTTCTGATGGAACTTCCTGCGCAGACCCTATGATGCCCAGCTCTTTCTGGCGCTGCATATCCTGATAACCCAGAAAAAGAAGAATGATAGTCAAAATGACCAGCGAAACGATGATGGCGATATCCTTTCTGTTCACCAGATTTACTCCTGAAATGGTCAAAATTTATCCCGGCGTATCATCCGGGGTTGCATGAGCCTTTGCACCAAAGCCGTTTGCAAATAGCCAAACAGGCACAACCGGAATATAGACACGCCAGGCTGAGAGTCAAGGAAATTATGCCCTGTGCAATCCCATGCGCTCCAGCCGTGCGATTCGCTCTTCGATCGGAGGATGAGTTGAAAACAGTGATCTCAGCGATGACCCGCTGAGGGGATTGACGATAAAAAGATGCGATGTTGCCGGATTGACATTGCCGGCAGGGAGTTGTTCGGTGGCAGTAGCCAGTTTACGCAGAGCATGCGCCAGCCCAAGGGGATTATGGGTCAGGCTTGCTGCTGTTTCGTCAGCCTTGTATTCGCGGCTGCGTGAGATGGCCATCTGCACCAGCATGGCAGCTATGGGCATCAGGATGATGGCCAGGATAGCGAATATCGGATTAACGCCTTCATCCTCGTCATTATATCCACCAAAAAAGAGCGACCATTGCCCCATCTGCGCCAGCATGGAGATCGCTCCAGCCAGTACAGCGGCTATGGTGCCGATCAAAATATCACGATTACGGATATGCCCCAGTTCGTGGGCGATGACGCCTTCGAGTTCAGAGCGGTTGAGGATCGAGAGAATGCCTGTTGTCACGGCCACGGCAGCATGTTCGGGGTCCCTGCCGGTGGCAAAAGCATTTGCCATCGGGCTTTCGATAATATACACACGCGGCATCGGCAGGCGGGCACGGCCGGCAAGCTCGCGCACGATAGCCATGAGCTCAGGAGCCGAGCGATCATCGACTTCCGTCGCGTTATACATGCGCAGAACGATTTTGTCAGAGTTCCAGTAACTGAACAGGTTCATTGCAGCGGAGAAGATCAACGCCAGAATAGCGCCGCTCTCACCAAAAAGCATCCCCCCGAGAAAAACGAGCAGAAGCGTCAGAAGGCCCATCAAAAGGGTCAGGCGGATCATGCTCATGTTGTCATACTCCTTTCATAGTCATTAAAAAGTGACGGCATTTTTTTGATAACCATACTGCCACAGGGTACGACTGGTTTCCTAATTTCGCTCGTTTTATGCCGTTATTCAGAATCCATCACGAACGCTCGAGAACGTACTGGAAAATCAGCGGTGCCACGATGGTCGCATCAGATTCGATGATGTATTTCGGAGTATCGGCCGCTAACTTCTCCCATGTAATTTTTTCATTCGGAACAGCGCCCGAGTAGGAACCATAACTGGTGGTCGAATCGCTGATCTGGCAAAAGTAACTCCAGAGCGGCACATCCATCCCGAGGTCCTGGCGAATCATAGGTACGACGCAGATGGGGAAGTCTCCGGCAATGCCACCCCCGATCTGGAAAAAACCAATCGGAGCGCCGGCAGAGGTGCTCTTGTACCACTCCGCCAGAGCGATCATGTACTCGATGCCGGAGCGCACGATGCCGGGATTGCTGATTCTGCCGTCCATGCAGCGGGCGGCAAAGACATTACCCATGGTCGAGTCTTCCCAGCCGGGAACGTATATCGGCAGTTTTTTCTGCCAGGCGGCAAACAGCCAGCTATCTTTTGGATCGATTTGAAAAGAGTCCTCGAGAGAGCCGTTATCAAATAAATTATACAGCATTTCATGAGGAAAAAAACGCTCGCCGCTTTTCTCACAACGCTGCCATTCGTCGAGCAGGGCAGATTCGAGCCGGCGAAACGCTTCTTCTTCCGGAATACACGTATCCGTAACACGATTGAGATGCCTGTCCAGCAGAGCTTGTTCGTCTGCGGCACTGAGTTCACGGTAGTGGGGAATGCGAACATAATGCTCGTGCGCGACAAGATTGAAAACATCCTCTTCAAGGTTGGCGCCGGTACAGCTAATCGCATGTATTTTGTCGTTGCGGATCATCTCAGCGAGGGAGATGCCCAGCTCAGCCGTACTCATGGCACCCGCCAGAGTCACGAACATTTTACCCTTTTGTTCTGCCAGTAAATCACACCACCCCTGTGCGGCATCGACGACCGAAGCAGAGTTAAAATGCCTGTAGTGGTGGCGCATAAACGCTGAAATCCGATGTTCTTCTGCCATATATCGCTCTCCTTTTGTTCTATACGTCCGGTAATTTCGTTCTCTTCTCTCGTCACACTGCTCCCGAGGCAGTATACAAGCGCAACCATCATCCCTGTTTCTCCGCAGGGAGAGACCGGGACTTCCCAGACTCAGTCAGGCACGTGTGTGCTCGATGGGTGCGGCAGAACGCTTCGCCTGGCGGGAATGTCAGATGTCGCTATCTGCATCGTGACCGATGCGATAAGGGAACTGGCCCTCCGAGAACGGGGCTGATCAACTCCGGCACGGGATACTGCGAAAGCCTGCAGTAAGATAAAAGCAGT
>DRLW01000272.1 GCA_011375275.1 Bacteroidota bacterium | reverse complement strand
GCTGCTGAGCCGGAAGCCAGGTTTTTCAGCAGGACGCCGTATTGCAGCGGCCCGCCGGGCATAAACGCCGCGCCCAGATCGAAAGTGAACCTGTTCCAGTTGCCGTAGTTTACTATCGAAGTACGCAGCCAGTTCAAACGCAGGCCGGCAGAAAAAGTAGATGTGAGCATGCCGCCTGCAGCAGCAGAAAAAAACTGCTCGCGATACAGGCGATTGCCGAATTCAGCGACGCCGGCGGCAACCGCCAGCCGCCCGGTGCACTGCGCCGCACTCAGGCTTTTACCAGCCACTCCGGCAAGCTGATACGGCTGAAAATACCCCAGTTGCACAGCCGGTGCTGTCAGGGCCGGCAGCATGGCCGGGTTGGCGTACAACGTCGCGGAGGCCGCCTGCAGAACCGACTGGTGTCCCGCAAGAGCGGCTGAACGCGTGCCGTAATCTACGGACTGGGCCAGGAGCGGCTGAGCCAGAATGCATGCGAACAGAAGCCGTGAAGCATTCATCACCAATCACCTCGTCAGTCGGGAAAAGAGGTTCGGAGCCTGCAATAATTTATGTATCCTGAAAATATTGCTGTGACTACAGAGTTACTATCAGGCTGCTTGCAATTAATTTACGGGTCAGGTGCCGTCCCTGATGCGCCTCCTGTCCGCCTCATCCCGGCAGAATCACTGTGGAATTTTGTGAGTGAAACGATGTGTGGCATCCCCTTCGCAGTACCGAAAGCCGCAGGTTCCTGCGGTGGCTGCCGGTCGAGACTGCTGCGCTTGACAACGCATCCCGGATGGTGTATATTTACCCTGTGTTTATTTTTAAACTGCTGTTTTGTGCAGGAATGCCGGGTAATGATGTATCTGGATCAGGCCCGGTTAGCGGAGTTAACCGGATACCCTGAGAAATTGTCGCAGGACTTATGAGTTTTCAGATTTTGGAAAACGATAGACAAATGAGTTTCTCCGGCTGCGGAAGCCGGTAACCGAAATCGATCGGAGCTTCACCATGGATGCAGTGCAAAAAATATTAGTCGGAGCAGTGGTTATGTTTGCCATGTCTGCCGGTATGCCGGCGGCAAAGGCTCAGGACTCACCGATGAAAATTACCGTCAAGGTCGTTCTCGATAAACTGACCGAGATCAGACAGGAGCGCATGCGTGATTTTGAACAAAAGGTCCAGCGCTATCTCGATGACATGGAATGGTTGGATTCGGAAGACGTACAGCCCTTTGAGGTCAGCATGCAGCTTTTTCTCGAAGAGCAGCCGTCCAATATCGAAGATCGGTATCGGTGTACGATTCTGATGACCGGATCGGATATCCGCTATTACGACCGCCGGGCGGTTTTCCCTTTTCAGGAAGGGGAGACGATCCCCAGCGACGGGCAATTCACACCCTTGACCGGCCTGATCAGTTTTTATCTTTATCTCGTCATCGCCAACGAGTTTGATAAAATGGGCTATCTCGAAGGGACCCCTTATTTTGACAAAGCCAAAGCCGTGATGGAGCAGGGCAAATTCACCCGCTATTTCACGGGCTGGGAATTTCGCGAAGATCTGATCGAGCTGGTTTATTCGGAAAACTACAAGAAATTTCGCGAAATGAAGGACTATTTCTTTTACGGGATTTCCGTTCAGGAAGAGAACGAAGACGAAGCACGCAAGTACATCTACGAAGCGATCGAGAAACTGGCTGTGGTGCTGGAAAACGACCATGACCTCGAAGCTGCACACCAGTTTATCGATGCTCACCACCAGCGCGTGATCGATTTGTTCAAGGATGCGGAAGACAGAACCCCTCTGGAGATTCTTAAAAAATTAGACCCGGACAGGCAAGATATTTATGACGAATATCTTTGAGCTGTGACGGTGCCAACGCGACCAGACCTTTCCACACGATGAGTCATGTTGTGCCGGCTGCCGGAGACTTCGCTGACAAAAGCGGAGCAGCGTCCATGCCCGGGAGACAAGTGTATAAAGAAAAAGCCCGGATTTCCAAAGCAGGAAGTCCGGGCTTTTTTTGTGTAAACCGTTGCTGTCAGAAGGCGGCTCTCAGCCTTTCGATCTCCTGAGCCAGCGCAGCCTGCCCGGCGTGGGTCGTCACGTCAACGCTGAAATCGGGGTTGACGAACTGAACGGAAGTCAACGAGTTGACCATGTCACCGAGGATGAAATAGTTTTCCGCTTTGAGGATGTAGATGTCATTGATGTCCAGAGGCAGGCCATAGGCAAACGACCAGTTGACATCATAAACGATCACACTGTCGGCTTTCTGGTTCGAGGCAAAATGATTTTTGATGGCATTCAGCGAGAAGGCCCAGCCGGCAAAAAGATCGGCGCCGACTCCCGGCTTCCCTGCGCCGAGGTTGAACTCTGAATTTGCCCGCGACAGACTATCCTGCAGCAACTGCGCCCAGCCGATGCCGGTATAGGTTGCGGCGTTATCCTGCTCCAGCGCACGCGCATTGCGAAATTCATCGATGGCCTCGCCGTACTTCTTCTCACTGAAACGACTCCAGCCGCGCTCAACAAGGTCGTCAAAATTCGGTCCCGATGGCTCGTTGTTCGAGTCACAGGCGATGAAGCCTACTGAGAGCACTGCGCTGAGCATATATGCACAAAACTGTTTGTTCATGGTTTTTCTTTCCATACGGGTGATGATTATGATGTTCCGCCCCCGATTTTCCAGGCGTGAGCTGCTGTCTCGTGAATAAATCGGGGTGGACTCGTTTTGAAAATGTCGTTGCCAGTACGGGCTGGCTGTGTACTGCTATCGCAAAAGGACCATTTTTCGCGTCAGTTGTTGCCCGGCTGCACTCAGGCGGTAGAAATAGACACCGCTGGCTGCCGGTGCTCCGCTGTCATTCAGGCCATCCCATGAGCGCACGTGATTGCCGGCGGGCAGGGTTTCGGAAATCAGCGTGCGGATCGGTGTTCCCAAAAGGCTGAAAATTTCCAGCCGCACCTGGCCGCTGTTCGGCAGGGAAAACCGGATACTGGTTTCCGGATTGAACGGATTCGGATAGTTTTGTTCGAGCATAAAAACCAGCGGCAGCGAATTATCACCGCTGAAATTGCTGTCACTGCCGAGGCGGAACTCTCCCAGCGTCGAGGTTGTGGCAAAGGCGGTGTTACGCGCTGCATCCACGCGGGTGTCGAGTTTCTGCCAATCATCGCCGGCTTTGTGGTAGATGAAAATTTTGCCGGCATCGGGAAACTGTGCCGGAGAAAATGTGATTGCCACGGTCAGGGGCTGCTGAAACCGGCGCTCCGGGCCGAAATGGGCGATGCGGTGGCCATCGCGATCATAGCGCTCAGCGAGAAACCACGTTTCGCGTTCGATCGTACTGCCGCCACTCTGCAGCCAGGCGCTGTTATCCGGTGCATACAGCAGCAGGCTTTGCCCCGATGAGGCGTTCTGTACGCTGAAACTGCGCGTCTGAGTCGTATCTGCTCCGCCCAGGGTTGTGGATGCAGTCGTGATGGTATAAGTCCCGGAGCGGGTGAATTCGTAGCTGCCTTTGAACGCAGCGCTGGTGTTGGGCACAGAGACCATGCTGACCGGCGTGACATCTCCGCCGCCATTGTCGATAGAGACTGCCGGGGCTGTGCGCAGTGATTTGTCGGTCACCACTACGATGTCAGCATATTTCGAAAGCAGAGGATTTTGCAGGACGGCTGTCGTCGTCTGTGCCGCCGTGGTGTCAGGGAGATAGACGAGGTCGTTATCCCAGAGCTGCTGCACGATATCGGCACTGCCGAACAGATCGCTTTCAGACTCTCCGGCGATCAGCGCAAAAGCGACTTCGATGTTTTTTCCGGCTGCGAGGGCAAAGGGGCCGACTGAAGTCAATGTGGATATGTCGGTGGCGTCGAGACTGGTGCGTTGAATACCGGAGCTGAGGAACTGCCATTTTTCCTGATCGGTGAAGCCGTCGCCGGCATCGCCGCCGTAAATTTCGCCCGGGTTGTCGATAGCATGAAAACCGACATTCAGGTCAGCGGTCAGGATTTTGGTGGCAGCGAGCAGCCTGGCTCCATTTTTGGAGTTTTGTGCAATCCCCAGCCTGCGGCCCTGTTCGAAACGGGCGTGATCAACGGCATCCTCGTTGATGTCCCAGTCGAAAAACAGCCCGCCAAACATG
>DRLW01000271.1 GCA_011375275.1 Bacteroidota bacterium | reverse complement strand
GGGGAAAACGGAATGACAGCATTGGTGTAGCCACGTGCTGTGCTCTGGCGGACTGGCTGAAAAAATGCAACATTGCTGAGTTACATGGATAGCCAGATCCGAACCTTGATTAAGACATCAGGATTGCACAGCGTGAAAACGATTTTTCGTCTTGGTGAATTCAAATTTGCAGAGGGACGGCATGAAAAATAGCAGAAGCAGAAAATGGTTTGTACCAGCGAAGGTCATCATCCTGGCTGGCTTGCTGTTGCTTCCGGAGGCCCCGGGTTTGCCGGGTGCCGTGGGTGTTCCGGAGCCGCAGTCCGGGATGCAGGATGATCGTGTTTTTGACTGGCTGAAAAATGTTTACGACCAGCACGAGAAAAAAAATTACGCCCTGCTGATCGAGGAACTGGAGAGTTTTCATCAAACATTTCCGTTCTCCAAATATGCACCGCGTGTGCAGGCCATGCTCGCTGAGGTCTATTCCGAAAAGCGGGAGAGGCCCGAAGCCATCGCATCATATTTGAAGTTGCTGTTTTTATATCCTGATTTTGAAGACCTGCAGGTGGCCAAGGACCGTGTGCGGGCCCTGGTGGCTAAGGAGAAAAGTTTTAAGAAAAACGCTGATGCTGTGCTCGCACTCATGAACGGCAGCGATGGCCAGAGTGATGCGGACCGGCGGTTTGCGCTGGTGGAAGCACTGTATGCCCTGAATATCCGTTCCCTCAACGATTGGCTGCTGCGCGAAACGCGGTCCTGGCTGACACGTTTCCCGGACGATGACCGCGGTGATAAAATGCTGGCGATGCAGGCGGGGATGTATCTGCGTGCCGGCAGGGAACACACTGCTGCTGCTCTGTTGTTTAAGTTCGAGAGCGTTTTCCCGTTGAGTCCCCAGCTTGCTGACGTGCGCTTCCGGCGGGGGAAGCTGTTGTACAAAAAACTCGGCAAGCCGGAAGACGCTGCCGAAGTCTTCAAGATGATCGTGTCTGAGCAGCCCAGAAGTCCGGTTGCGCCGCGCGCGCTCTTCTTGCTGGCCGAAGTAGAAGAGAGAAAACTCAAGCAGCCGGATGCCGCCATGGTGACCTATCGCAATGTCGTCAAGCAGTATCCGGACTCCCCGTTTGCTGTCGATGCTCTGCTTCAGATTGCAAAGATTCAGACGGATAATAAAAAAGATTATGCCGGTGCCATCGCCACATATCTCGAAGTCGCGGAAAGTTATTCCGATGATGAAAGGACGATTCCGGCCCTGGAAAAGGCAGCATATTTGTACGAGCGCCGTTTCAAGGACTACGTCAATGCCGCACTGCAGTATGTCCGGATCGCAGAAGCTTTCCCGACTTATAAGAAGGCACCGGATATGCTCGTCAAGGCAGGCCGGCTGTATGAAAACAAAGCCGATGATCTGGAAAGCGCCCTCGGTTGCTATGATCTGGTTTTGAAAAATTATCCCGAGCACAAAAAGGCCCGCGAAGCAGCCGGAAGAATTGAGAAAATTCAGAAGAAACGGGAGAAAGGCCGGTAATCAGCCGGCCCGTTCCGGCAGATTTACCCGTCAAACCCGACCGTGATTATGAACAGTCTTGCCCTGCGTCTTTTTATCAGTTTTGTCGCACTGCCACCGGTTGCGCTGGCCGTGCTTTTTGTGCTGCATGAACTCGTCTTCCCGCAAACCTACTTCCGCGATGTGCCGGTTGTTCTGCTGAGCTGGGTCGTGCTGCTCCTGACCGTTCACGTCCTGCTCAACCTCATCGGCCGCCGGCGTTTCGAAGCGCTGGACCGGGTGGGCTGGTACTTTCTGCAGAGTAATGAAACCAACCGGCTGGGTGAGGTTTTCACCTGGCTCGACCGCTTGTTCAGCGGCGGGCTGCTGTCGCGTGCCCAGAAAGAGACCCTGCGCAACAATCTTCTGCGCCGCTATTTCGATTTTTATCGCCTGAACGTGGCCTCCGCCCGCTACCGCCGCGTGCTGCTGCACTGTCTGCGCCGAGGGATTCGCGAGGATGATGCCTTCAATGCCCTCAAACAGTTTCTGCTCCGCCAACCGGCCCTCACCCTGTCCCTTGTCGATCTCGCCGAAACCCTGCATGAACACAGGCCGGATGACCGCGATATCATTCACTACATGGCCGCACACTATCTCAAAGACCGGCAGACCCACTTCCGTGCCGAGTATTTTTACAAACAGGCACTGCAGCAGGGCAGCAGTATGACACCAGACATCATCGCTCTGTGTCTGCCGCAGGTGTTGCGGGCAGACAGGCATGATGACTTCGCCTGCTGGTTGTATCTGGCGGCCCGCGAGCAGGGGCCGGAAGATAAGAGACAGGAGATCGATCGCCAGCTTTACAGGTGCCACCAGGCTGTCGTGGCCCTGGGCCTGAGCGGAGAACTGGCCGAAAAACTCCGCACCGTTGTCACGGAGTTTCAGCCAGAAGATATCGCCCGCTGGGAGCAGGATCAGATAGAGCAGGAAAGCCGAAGCCTGAGCGGCCGCGTGGCACGGCTTGTTTTTCTGTTGCAGCAGCAGGCCTTGCAGTTGTGGCAGCGCGTTGTCCTGTACCGGCGTTATGTTTATTATGCTCTTGCCGCAGCAGCCTTTCTGCTGGTGCTTTATCTCTTTCTGCCGGCTCCAAAGAGCGAGACCGAAAAGGCCGCGGCCGCAGCGCCAAAGGTCATTCCACAGAATACCCGCTTCGCTCTGCAGGTGGCAGCGGTCAAGAAGCGGAGCAGTGCGGAAAAAGAACTGCGCCGGCTGAAAAAGGCCGGTCTCGATGCTGTCCTGGCGGCACCAGCACGAAAAGGCGGTTGGTACAAAATCCGTGTCGGCGCCTTTGCCACCAAAGAGCAGGCCAAACGCAAAGGCACGGAGTTGCGCAGGAAGAAGATCATCCGCGACTTTTTTGTAGTGAATTATCAACCATGAGTGGCGTACGAAAACCAGCCTGGGCAGTGATGACCGTTCTGCTCTCAGCAGTGGCGCTGTCCCCTGCAGCCGGCCAGAATCTTCTGGCAGAGCTGGGGTGTGGGGGCTGCCATCCCGGCGTACCGGTGGAAGAAAATTTCCGCAGTAAAACCCCGGACCTGACTTTTGCCGGTGAACGATATCAGCCTGCGTGGCTGTTCCGCTACCTGCAGCAGCCTGAAAAAATCCGCGTCCACATCGGTCGCAGCCGCATGCCGGATTTCAATTTTTCCGCAGAGCAGGCCCTGGCAGTGACGCTTTTTCTCCAGGAGCAGAAATCCGACCCATCCCGGCGGCCATTGGCTGCCACCTCTGAGGCTGCGGATACCGCTGAGAAAATTCCCACCCCTGAACTCATTTCTCGGACAGGATGCCTGCAGTGCCATACCCTCGACGGCACAGGTGCCGGAACTGCAGCCGAACTCACGCGCATGGGCCGGCGGCTGCAGCAGGACTGGTTGCAAAACTATCTCGTTCAGCCTCAGTTTTACGGCGTTCCTGCTGCTGTCATGCCGGCGCTGTTTTTCACCGCAGATTCGACACGCGGAACCCTGCAGCAACGCCTGCCGGGGGCGCGGCGGAAAATTTCGGAGATTGCCCGTTTTCTCGCAGCGCGAGGCAAAGATGAGCGAAGTGAGGACGAAGAACTCTTCCGGCAGGCGCGAACCGCTTTTCCCAACGCAACGGCTGAGCTCGGGAAAACGCTGTTTTTGAGCCAGAACTGCCTCGCGTGCCACCGTTTGAAGGGTCTCGAAGCGCCATGGCAGTACAATGCCCCGCCGCTGGCAGGTGCCGGCGGGCGTTTGCGCTCCGACTGGCTCGCAGATTTTTTGCAGAAGCCCACGCCCGTACGCCCTGCAGGCTATTTCCCCGGCTCCGGCAGCCGCATGCCCGACTTTCATCTCGATGACGAAGAAGTCCGCGAAATACTCGCTTTTCTGAAGCCGGAAAAGGAATCGAGCGCGGACGTGCCTGCGCCGTTATCGCCATTTGCCCGCCGGAAAATCGAAAAAATGCTGCACGAAAAACTGTCCTGTCTCGGCTGCCATCAACTCGATGGCCGCGGAGGCCGTATCGGGCCGGACCTTTCAGCGGTTGGCTCTCGTCTGCAGCCTGCTTTTATCGCTGCCCTGCTTCGCGATCCTGTGGCGGTTTTAGGCCACCGCGCTATGCCTGTGCACCCCATGCCGGCTGGCAGGAGGGAAGCACTGGTCCGATATCTCACCCACAAAACAGGACCGGCTGCTGCTCAGAGTCTGCCGGAGTTCACCCCCTGGTTTTACCCGCAAAATCCCCGCTCAGCGCCTGAACTCTATCGCGCCTATTGTGCCTCATGCCATGGGCTTCAGGGGCAGGGAGACGGCTTTAACGCCTCCTTTTTACCCGTGAAACCAACCGCCCATGCCGACAGAGCGGCCATGGCGCCCAGGGCGGATGATACCCTGTTCGACGGCATCGCCGCCGGCGGCATGATTCTGGATAAGCATCCCTTCATGCCGGCGTGGGGAAAAACTTTGCGCGCGGCGGAAATCCGGTCGTTGGTCGCCTACATGCGGACCTTGTGCCGGTGCACACAGCCGGAATGGGCACAGGAGGCGCGAGGGACAAACCGCAAACCCTGAAATTTCCGTTTTGCACCTCTCAGGCCTCGCCTGCCTGCAACACCCTCAGCGCTGGTCGCCATCCCCGCGATGAGGATGCCTCGCCAGGGCCGGTTCACACGGTGAAAAATCATCTCCTCAGTCAAGAGTTGTCCTCTGGTTCCGATATCCCCTGTATATTTCACCAAATACAGAACAGGATGGAACTCGTGAAAAGGACAGTCAAACCAGTCGTTCTCCTGCTGCTGGTCTGGAATATTCTTCCGCCGGCTCTCCCGGCCCAGAGCAGACTTTACCCCGCTCACTCTGTCGAAGCCCTGGAAACTTCGATGGAGGCAAACCTGAGCTGGAACCTCGAAAATGCCCTGCTGGCATATTTCCCGCACAATAAATTTGTCGTTCGGGCTGATGTTGAACTGGAGAAGCGCACGCCACAGGCTGATCTGCCGAAACTGCCCGATGCGCTGCTCAGCCGCGATATCACCAATCTGCCCGGGTTGCCCTATGTCCCGGACCAGCCTTCGGCAAATTCAGCCCGTGAAGAAACAGCAGGCACGGCACAACAGCCGGCCGGTATCGTTATCAACAGAATCCGCACCACTGTCCTGGTGGATGATGCTTTTTCAGAACAGGACAGAACCTTCATTCGCAAACTGGTGGCTCTGATTTCCGGATTAGACCCTTCGCGCGGCGACCGCGTACGCGTCGAGGCACTGCCTTTTCCGGTCAAGCCCGAGCCCCAGGAACCTGATCAGCTTCAGCAGCAGGATGAAGTGCCTGCTTCACCACTCCAGAAGCCGGCTGAGGAAAGCACCCTCGCGCAGTCTGCCTGGTTTCCATACTTTTTTGCTGCCGGCCTGGCTATTCTGCTGGTCGCTCTGTTCCTGTTCGGTTTGCGGTCGATCGTCCGGCATCTGCGTGCACCGGCGAACGAAAATGCGGAAAATACCCCTGCTGCTTCAGCACATGCGCTCCCTGCCCGGGAGCGGGAAAAGCAACGTTCTGAAGCCGTAAAACAGCGTTCAGAGCTGACAGAAATGAAAGCCGCCACCATCGACGCCATCGTCGGAACGCCGGCTGCAACAGCGCGCGTTTTTCAGCAGTGGATGCAGAAAAACGGCCAGCAGGGCGTGCGCGATACCGCAATCGTGCTCGCGGCTGCTTCGCCGCGCCTGTTGGACCTGCTCTCGCCGTATCTCGGGCCTGAGGCCTCGGGAGCAATCCAGCTTGAGCTCGACCGGCTGGATAAAGAGGAGCAAAAAGAGCGAAGTCTCGCCCTGCTCAAACTGTTCGATCAGGACCTGCGCTTTCTGGCGCTTCAGGCGCGCAGACACGCCGAAGAAGAAGACGCGCTGGCGTTTCTCTACCAGATGAGCGATGACCAGTTGCAGCATCTGATCAAACCGCTGAAGCCGGGTGTAAAAGCGATCGTGCTGGCGCAACTGCGTCCGGAGCGCTCGGCAAAGCTGCTGAAAACCATGGAGCCGGAAGCGCGCCGTTCTCTGCTCGCATCCATGGGCAGCATCGAGCGCATTC
>DRLW01000270.1 GCA_011375275.1 Bacteroidota bacterium | reverse complement strand
TTTAAATACGTTGCCGCCGGGAATCCTGCGCTGCTTTGCTGTCAATAGTTCGGAACAGCAGGACGCTGTTGTACACTTCTATTCAACCCAGAACGCGTCGTTCTCCCTCGGGCGACGCGTTTTTTATGGCTCCGCCGCAGCCCGCTACAAGCACATCCATCTGCTCATTCCATGAATTCGATTTTCCAACCTGAGTTATCCACGCACCCGTGAGCGTAAAGAGCGGCATGCTTTTCTGCCGGCGCTCATGTCCCCTGTTCTTTGGTGATGAGCTGGCCGCAGGCGGCGTCGATATCACGGCCTTTACTCCAGCGGATGGTCACCGGTACCGGGCAGTTTTTCATCTCCCTGTAAAAACGCAGAATTCGTTCCTCGGCCGGGCGGGCAAACTCCCGGTAGGTGGTGTTATAGGGGATGAGATTGACCTTGCAGCGCAACCCGGTGACCAGCTTCATCAGCCTGCGGGCATCTTCCGGTGTGTCGTTCATGCCGTCGAGCAGCACGTACTCGATGGTGATGCGCGTCTTGCTGGCGTCCGCATAGTTCCTGGCCGCGGCAAGCAGCTCGCTGATCGGCCAGCGCTGGTTGACCGGCATCAACTTCGAGCGCATGGCATCTGTGGTCGCGTTGAGAGAAATGGCCAGCCGGTACTTGCGGCCCTCGGCGATGAGGCGTTCGATTTTGGCCACAAGGCCGCTGGTGGACACCACAACACGTTTTTTCGACAGGGCAAACCCCTGCGGCGAGGTCAGCACGCTCAGGGCCTGCATCAGATTATCATAATTGTGCAGCGGTTCCCCCATGCCCATGACGACGAGATTGGTGATACGGACGCCGGCAATGCGTTCGCTGAGCAGCACCTGATCGATGATTTCACCTGGCGTCAAATGGCGCTGCAGCCCCATCAGGCCGGTAGCGCAAAAACGGCAGTCCAGCGCGCAGCCAACCTGCGTGGAGATGCACAGGGTTACGCGCTCCTCATCAAACATGAGCACGCTTTCTATTTTCAGACCATCGCGCAGGCGGAAGAGAAACTTGCGCGTGCCGTCGGTTTGCGAGCGCTGCTCGTACGCCGGGCTCAGCGTGTCGATGAGCGCATGCTGGCGCAATTTATCCCTGAACGCTTTGGGCAGATTGGTCATCTGCTCAAATGAGGATACATTGTGCTGAAAAAGCCATTCGGCTATCTGGCGGGCCCGGAAAGGTTTTTCAGCCAGCGAAACCACGAGGGCGGTTATTCCCTGCACATCGAGGTCTTTGAGCGCAACCTTTCCCGCTTCCTCCACGGCAGCCCGGGCGGGCGCCGGATTTTTTATCTTTTCGTCCACGGTTCTCAACTGATTTTTTTCGGATAATCGAAATACGTCACCGTGCCGCAGCGGCGCTCGAGCTGTTGCCAGCTCTGTACAGGCGTTTCGATACAAAAAAGGCCGCATGTAGGAATATTGTCGATCAGATAATCGGTGAGGAAAACAGTCAGGTCTGTCAGCCCCGGGTTGTGGCCGACGACCAGCATCTTATCGACGGAATCTTCGGTGGAGTGCAGGACTTCGAGCAGGCCCGGCACAGAGGCGAGATAGAGACCCGGATGAAAACGGATATCATCCGGCAGATAGCCCAATTCATCGGCGATGAGCCTGGCCGTTGTTGCTGCCCGTTTTGCCGGGCTCGCCATGATCAGGTCCGGCGGGTTCGGGTCTGCCTCGTGCAGCCGTTTGCCGATCAGTCTGGCGTCATCGAATCCACGATCATCGAGCGGCCGGTTGAAATCCTTCAACTCGGCGTCCCCCCAGCTCGATTTTGCGTGGCGGAGGAGATAGAGTTTTTTCATATTAAAATTGGCCCGCAGGGCCGTTTCCCTAAAATGTAATTGTGTTGTTCTGGTGGCTGATCCGACTTTTCATCCACTGATCTCTGCACCTCAGGGTATTCCGAATAACCACCGGTGAAACCAAACCGTGTCAGGGGATCCAGTTCATTCAGCGAACCGGCCTGGCCCGGATACCGACATCTGTCATTCCGGCCGAGCGCAGCGCAGTAGTGGCCGAGACGATGAACTGGGAAAATACGAACAAACCAGCCCGTAAAAAAGAAAATTATCCCGCATCACACTTGAAACAGATTTTCATACAAGATAAAAACGACAGAAGTGCGAAATTATTCATACATTTTCGCTGCGTGCACATGAGGATAGTCAGGAGCGTTGAACATCTTACCGGCTGAAGGGGCCGTTACCAAATCTGAACGATTAGTCCCAAAACACTAAAAAATTTCAAACCGCGAAGATGCAAAGGACACAAAGAAAAACAAGGTGAAATACCGGGAACGACTGGCACTGATTACCTCGGCACTTCACCTTTCTTCGTGCTCTTCGTGGCCTTCGTGGTGCCCCCTGGTTTAGCCCAAAGCTGTGAGAACGGGATAATCAGACACGATGCGGCAAACTGAGATAAATAATACCATCGACGACCGGAGAGCAGATACTGAAAATCGAATGGAACAATCCATTCAAACAATTTTGTCTGCTGCTTCTTTGTTCAAAGAGTAAATCGCTCAGGTCAGGAATAAAAAAGCTCACGCAACGGCGCAGCGACGCGACGGAGGATTTGAGAAGACACAGCGGCATCGCACGAGAAAACAAAAACGATGAAAATCCGCTGCCGGTTGAGTCTCAAGATCATCTGAGCAATTTTTTCAAACCGCGAAGATGCAATGGATGCAAAGAAAAACCAGGTAAAATGTCAGGGACTGCTGGTACTGATTTCCCCAGCACTTCACCTTTCTTCGTGCTCTTCGTGGCCTTCGTGGTGTCCCCTGGTTTCAGCCCAAAGCTGTGAGAACGGGATTCAGGCTGTTGCACGGGAAGGGGATCGAACAGCTTCAGAGGGCAGTCATCCCTCTCGCGACCTATCCGGCAGCCATCGCTTGACAATGTACGCCGAAAGCTGCTTTTTATTGACAGTCGCCGGCATCCTTGGAGAAAAACGCTATGCCTGAGCATGAAAAGCCCGAGCTGCAAAAAATTTGCTATCAACCGATCGGAGTGATCCATTCACCCTACCAGACACGCAAGCAGGCCCCTCGCCAGGCAGGTCTGACGCAGGGTGTGCCTGCGCAGGTGGAAATTTTTCCACAGTGGCTGCAGGGACTGGCCGGGCTGCAGCGCTACCAACGCATCATCGTCATCGTGCACCTGCACAGCGACAATCCCTGCAGCCTGACAGTCAAACCACATAGCAGCGAGAGCGAACGCGGTGTTTTTGCCACCCGAGCGCCCTGCCGGCCCAACGCTATCGGCATATCCGCCGTCACACTGTTGCGCATCGAAGGCAGAATCCTGCACATCGAAGATATCGACTTTATCGAGGGGACACCGGTGCTGGATATAAAGCCGGATTATTCACACAGAAAAAATCACTGATCAGATTCCCGGAGGAGGCATCCCCATGTTGACAGAAAAACTCGCCCTTACCGCTCTCACCCTCTGCCTGCTGGCGCTGGCCGGGTGTGGCAAAAAAAGCGCTGACCTGGTACTGAAAAACGGCACCATCTATACTGTCGATGCGAACTTCAGCACTGTCACAGCTGTTGCGGTTCAGGGTAACCGCATCGTCGCCACCGGTGATGAGGAGGCCATTTCAGGCTGGATCGGCCCGCAGACACAGGTCATCGACCTGCAGGGCGCTACCGTCGTGCCCGGCCTGGCCGATGCCCACTACCATTTTCTTGGGGTCGGTAAAAGGGCGTACTATCTCAACCTGGATGGCAGCAGCTCTCTCGAAGATTTCCTGCAAAAAGTGGCGGCTGAGGTCGAGGGAAAGCAGCCCGGTGAGTGGGTTATCGGCAGGGGCTGGATCGAGGAGGACTGGCCTTCGAAACGCTTTCCGACCCGGCACGATCTCGACCGTGTGGCACCGCGCAATCCGGTTTTTCTGACCCGCGCCGACGGCCACGCAGCCGTGGTCAATTCCGCAGCGCTGCGCACTGCCGGTATCACCAGTCGGACAGCCGACCCGCAAGGCGGAGAAATTCTACGCGACGAAAAAGGACAGCCCACCGGCATGCTCATCGACCGGGCCATGTCATTTCTGCGCAGCCACCTGCCGCCGGATACGACTGCGGATATGACGCGCGCCTATGCCCTCAAAGCCCAGGAACAGGCCTTCGCCTATGGCCTGACACAAGTTCACGACATGGGCATCAGCAGGAAACGCATCGAACAACTGAAGCCGCTCTTTGCTTCCGGTGATCTGAAAATCCGCCTGCACGAGTATGTTCGCGGGCCCGGCGCAGACGCTGACAGCCTGCTCAGCAGCGGGCCTGAGACAGGGCTTTTCGATCATCGTTTAACTGTGCGCGGCATAAAAATTTCACAGGATGGCGCACTGGGCTCGCGCGGCGCCGCCCTGCTGGCACCCTACAGCGATGCCGAAACACAGGGCCTGCTGATGCACGAACACGCGGCCATTTATCCGGCTGTGACCCGGGCGCTGCAAACCGGTGTCCAACTGGCGATCCATGCCATCGGCGACAGAGCCAATCGCGACATTCTCGATCTGTACGCCCGGGCTTTTGCGGAAATCCCGCCGGAGGAACGGCGCATTGCTGAACCGCGTTTTCGCATCGAGCATGCCCAGATCGTCGCGCCGGAGGATATCCCGCGCTTCAAAGAACTCGGGGTGATCCCGAGCATGCAACCGTCTCACGCTATCGGTGATCTGCACTTCGCTATCCGCAGG
>DRLW01000269.1 GCA_011375275.1 Bacteroidota bacterium | reverse complement strand
CCGCTTTATCTCGGGCCGGAAATCGATGCTGCCGAAGCCCGCGAAGTTGCGGCCAAAGCCGGTGCAGAGTTTAGCGTGACAGAGCCGGAAAATATGGACGAGTTTCTTGCCGAGCAGCTTGCGGCCGGAAAGATTCTGGCTCGTTGTATCGGCCGCATGGAATGGGGAGCCCGTGCTCTTGGTAACCGCAGCATCATCGCGGATGCTTCAGACCGGTCCATCCTCAACCGCATCAATAAGGCAATCAAAAACCGCGATTTCTGGATGCCCTTTGCACCCAGCATCCTGCACGAGCGCGTCGATGATTATCTCGTCAATCCGAAAAACTTTTTCGCGCCTTACATGGTCGTCGCCATGGAGACGAAGGAAGCGGCACAGCGCGATCTGGCTGCCGCGATTCATCCCAGCGATTTCACGGCCCGGCCGCAGATGGTTGCTGAAGAGTGGAATCCGGGCTACTACCGCATGATCAAGGCTTTTGAGCGCAGAACAGGGCGGGGTGGTATTCTCAATACCTCCTTCAATATCCACGGCGAGCCAATAGCAATGACCGCTTCTGATGCGTACGATACTTTTGCCCGTTCCGACCTCGACGGAGTGGCGATCGGTCCGGTTTTCATCAGTCGCTACCAGCCCGGTGAGCGATGATCTTCATCATCTTTTTATTTCTCTTTACCGCGATTCTCAGCGGTTTTCTGACCTGGCTGGTGCGTGAGTCTGCCACGCGCCTGGGGGTCGTCGATATGCCGGGTGAGCGCAAGGTGCATCAAAGGCCTATCCCGCGCATGGGTGGGCTGGCGATTTTCCTGGCTTTCTCCGCCGTGCTCCTGCTTCTGACGGTCCCCCTGCCGGGAATTCAGGTGCCGCTCCTGTCTTCTGCTCGTGTGTTTGCCCTGCTCGTTCCTGTTACGGTGATGACGTTTGTCGGCATGCTCGATGATGTTTTCAATCTGAAGCCTGTGCAGAAACTGGCGGGACAGATCATCGCTGCTGCGTTAGCTGTTTACATGGGCGCAGGCCTGACAACTTTCAGTTTTCTGCCCGGTGTGACGCTCCCCGAATGGCTCAGTGCAGTTTTCACCATTGGCTGGCTGGTTTTCGTCGCCAATGCGGTAAACTTGATGGATGGTCTCGATGGCCTCGCCGGCGGGATTTCGCTCATCACCCTGTGTACGCTTCTGATTGCAGCAACGGTGCTGGGCAAGACGGAACTGATTATTCCCGCAGGCCTGTTCGGCGCAGCGGTTATCGGGTTTCTGTTTTTTAACCTGTATCCGGCCACGATTTTTCTCGGCGATACCGGCAGCCTGCTGCTCGGTTTTACTATTGCGCTGCTGGCGCTCGACCACTCTTTTGTCGGTGCAGCCAGCTTTTCTGTTTTTGCTCCTTTCCTCATGCTCGGCCTGCCCATCAGCGAGACGGTTCTGACCATTATCCGGCGCCTCGAAAGCGGTCAGATACCCAATGTTTCCTCCCGGCGTTTGGGCTACCGCCTGAAGTCTAAGCTGCAAAAACTGATGCAAGCCGACAAACTGCACATGCATCACCGCTTTATTTCCCTCGGCCTGTCCCATACCGGCACGGTTCTGAGCATGTACAGCATCGCGTTGATTTTTTGCCTTCTCGGCCTGGTTTCTATTCTGCTCAGCAACCGAACGGTATTTTTCATTCTCGGCGCCAACATGATCGCTCTTTTGATCGGCTTTGCCCGCCTTGGCTATGTCACCAGCAGTTTTACCGGGAATTCCCACTTTACCCGGCGTTTTTACGCCCACACTGTTGCCCCCCATTCTTTTTTTCAGGGGATCATCGATCTGTTGCTGGTGGTCGTTGCTTTCAGCCTGGCGTTCATGCTGCGCTACGACTATTATCGCCCACCTTTTTTTCACGAGGTTTTTATCCAGCTCCTCGGGCGGGTGATGATCATCAAAATGGCCTTTTTCTTCCTGACACGTCTGTATGGTTATCGCTGGCGAATCGTACGCAGCGAGGATATCTTTCGCGTCATCCGCTCGAATGCCTTTGCCAGTCTGGCGGTATATGTACTGATCAGCAGCGGATATTTGCGCAATGACCTGGCCCTCAGCGTGCTGCTTTTCGATTTTTTCATCTGTGTTTTTTTGATGACCGGCACGCGCATCGCTTATTATGTTTTTGATGAACGGTTCGGCAGCGGGCGTAACCGATTACGCAATGCTCTGCTGTACGGCGTCAATGCGACCAACGCGGCGACGTATTTCAGCAAAGAGTTGCTGCGCGCACATGGCTTGCACCCGGTCGGCCTCATCGCCGGAGAGGGCGCTAAGCCGGAACAGCCAGATGGCAAGAAGTTTTACGGCTTACCTATCTTCCGCGGCGATATCGATATCAGCGAAGCGATCGAAAAGTTTCACATCGATGTGCTGCTCGTGGATGATCAGCTTTGCAAGCAAACGCCAGGCTTGCTTTCTCGCCTGCAAAAGAAATTCGCGACTCTGGAAATCAAGCTATTCGGTATCCGTTTCTCCAGCCCGGAACTTCAATCCCCGCAGGAAGAGCGGGTCGAAATATACCCTGCCTGAGATGAGCCTGCCGGATATCCTGTTTTTACAACCTGATCTGAGAGATTCACCCCAAACAAGAAAATATATGGCTTTTCCTCACATCATGTGGGTTAAGCAGGGTTCAGCATGCCCGCCGGCAAACTGGCGTCACACCCCGGGCCCTACGCGTACCGCGACATTTATGTCGCGTCCGGGCCATTCCCCAAAAAGCATGCAGTATCACGGAGCGTATCGTACTTCGCGTCCAGGTATCCAGTTAACTCTGCAAATCGGGCCTGAGCCGGATACCGTCATCTGCCATTCCGGCCAGGCGCAGCGCCGTGCCTGAATCTCATCTTTTCGGGCACGTGCCCGAGTCTGGG
>DRLW01000268.1 GCA_011375275.1 Bacteroidota bacterium | reverse complement strand
CGCAGAAATGCTGCTGTTCCGCGACCGGACCGAGCAACAGCCAGCGGGCATTCCAGCCTCAGCAACATGAACGGGCAGGAAGAGGTTACAAATGTATGCCAGCGAAAAAGTCTGAGATGAAGCGCAGTCATCCCGGGTTATCCATGTAACCCAGCACAGTTGCATTTTTTCAACCAGACCACCAGACCACAGCACGTGCCTGCACCAGAGCAGTCATTCCGGTTTCCGCGCAGCGGAAGACCGGGATCTCCAAGACTCAGTCACGTGCCCGAAAAGATGAGATTCCGGCACGGCACTTCGCCTGGCCGGAATGACACATGACGGAAACTGGGCCAGGCCTGGTTCGCTGAGTTAACTGGACACCCTGAGCAGTCACTGAATAAAATTTTTCAACTGTCCCGACGTCCTGATACGCAGCGCTCTTGTATAAATGGGATAAAAAAGAGTCTGTTGCCAACGGATGGCGACGTGTTGTTTTGAATATTCCGGGTATGGAACAGAGACAGGCTCAACCTCATGGCCTGTTATCCCCGCAACGCCCGGGCAAACCGGAGTTTGTGCTTGAGTAAAAAAGAAACAGAAAGCGTCAGAGAGAAAGCGATTATTGTCGGTGTATCCGGTGTCAGCGGCGATCGCTGGGAGACGGAAGAGCATCTGGATGAACTCGAGCTGCTGGCTGATACGGCCGGCGCCGAGGTCATGGACCGGATGGTTCAGGAACGTAAAAAGCCGGACCCGGCTTATTATATAGGAAAAGGTAAGGCCAAGTTACTGGCTGGCTTGTCTTCGGAGCTGAAGGCAAATCTCATTATTTTTGACGATGACCTGTCCCCCGCGCAAACGCGAAATTTAGAAAAACTTTCCGGCAAAAAAGTCATCGACCGCAGCGCGTTGATTCTCGATATCTTTGCCAACCGCGCCAAAACCCGCGAGGCGCGCACACAGGTTGAGCTGGCGCAACTGCGTTACATGCTGCCTCGTTTGACGCGCCAGTGGACTCACCTTTCCCGGCAGGTTGGTGGCATCGGCACGCGTGGTCCGGGTGAAACGCAGCTCGAAGTTGACAGGCGTTTGATCCGCAAACGCATTGACAGCCTGGAACGTGACCTGGTTAAAATTGAAAAACAGCGCCAGCAACGGCGCAAGCACAGGCAGGATGTTTTCAAGGCCGCTCTGGTCGGATACACCAATGTCGGCAAATCCACGCTGCTGAATGCTCTGACAGAATCAGAAGTTTTCGTCGAGAACCGGCTCTTCGCCACACTGGATGCCACAATTCGCGAACTCAAACTCTCGGAACGGGATCGTGTCCTGTTGATCGATACTGTCGGGTTTATCCGAAAGTTACCGCACCACCTCATCGCCAGCTTCAAAAGCACCCTGGAAGAGGCACAGGAAGCCGAACTGTTGATCCACGTAATCGATATCACCAATCCTGTGATGGACGAGCAGATCGAAACCGTACAGCAGGTTTTGACGGAACTGAAGCTGAACAGCAAACCGACCCTTTTCGTCTTCAATAAAATCGATCAGGTCGGAAATCCCAACGTGATTGCGGCTCTGCGCGAGCGCTACAAGCCAGCGGTGTTCATTTCTGCAGCGCGCGGCATGTTTCTCAACGATTTTCAGCAAGCATTGCTGGAGTATGTCCGTGAGGAAGACCAGGAGCTCATCTACACGGTCCCTGCTGCAGATGGTGATGTGGTGGCGAAAATTTACCGCCTGGCAGAAGTGCTGGATAAAAAGTATGAACAGGACCGGGTGATTTTGCGTGTGCTCATCCGCGCCAGGCACGCCGCCCAGTTAAACGCCTTGATTCAAGCCAAGGGATATCCCGTTGAAACCCTCTCCCGCGAAAATATTGCTGGCCATGCCTGACGCCCGCGTGGCGCAGGAGTATCAGGATTTATTGCAGAAGAATGGATTCCACGCCGCAGTCTGTTCTGCTGATTTTGCTGCCGTGCGCATGGCGTTGGAACAGCAGTTTGATCTGGTTTTTTGGGAGACAGATCTGGGCGCAGAGCGGAGCTCCCAATGTGCCACCCTGCTGGCGCACGCCCCGGAGCTGGCGCTGGTTTTTCTCTCCAGCGATCCGGCTATCGGCGATGTCGTGGCTGTCGTGCGTGGCGGAGCGCGCGCCGTGCTGCAAAAGCCGGTATCCGCAGGGGAGCTCTTGCAGCAGGTACACACCGAACTGTCCGCCGGCGAAGCTGATGGCAGACCTGATACGCGGAAACAACAGCAAAGCAGCGATATTGTCGGCAGCTCGTTTGCCATGCAACGTTTGCGGCGGGACATCGAAAAAATTGCCGCCAGCGATACGCGCGTACTCATCCTCGGAGAAAGCGGAACCGGCAAGGAGCTGGTGGCAGAAAATATCCACCGTCGTAGCCGTCGCCGGTCCGGGCCCTTTATCAAAGTAAACTGTGCGGCCATCCCCGGAGAACTGATCGAAAGTGAGCTGTTCGGGCACGAAAAAGGAGCCTTCACCGGGGCATTCAGCAAAAAACAGGGGCTGATGGCAGCGGCGGATGGTGGTACGCTTTTTCTCGATGAGATTGGTGATATGGCCCTTCCAACGCAGGCAAAAGTACTGCGGGCGCTGCAGGAAAACGAATTTATCCCTGTCGGCGGGACCGACCCTGTGCCCTTTGATGCCAGAGTTCTGGCTGCAACCAACAAGAACCTGCGCGAGGAGGTCAAAGCCGGGCGTTTCCGCAATGATCTTTATTTTCGGCTCAATGTGCTGCCGATAACCATTCCTCCCCTTCGAGAACATATTTCCGACCTCGATGAGCTGCTCGCCTCTTTTGCCGGCCGGAGCAGTCGTCAGGGACAGCTTCCGCAGTTTTCCGAAGAAGCGCGGGAGGTTCTGCATAACTACTCCTGGCCGGGTAATGTGCGGGAAGTGCAAAACATCGTCGAACGGATCATGGTCATGCTGGCTGACGAGGTGATCACGGTTGAAAAGCTGCTGCGCGTGGTGCCGGACCTGCAATCCGATGGTGATGCTATGCTGCCTTCAGGGGCTGGTTACCACCTTCTCGACGGCCGCCATTCGTTGCGCGAAAAACTCGATTTTTTTGAGAAGCAGGTTTTGTTGCAGGCATTCGCCCGCAGCAGGGGCAATGTCAGCAAAATGGCGCGATTGCTCAAAACGGACAGGGCAAACCTGCATCGTAAACTCGTTCGTTACGGTATCAAATAATCCACGGCCAGCAGTTCCCCCGGCCGGAATCATGGAACGAAAAGGTGATCAGAGTAAAAGTCTGGAAATACCGGATATCGTGGCTGTTCGCGCTGTGTCTGCTCAGCAGCATGGTGTCCGGACAGGATAAGCATGACGAAGTTCGAATCCGCGGTACCAATCCGGGTTTCCGCCAGGGTGACTGGATTAGCTACACCATGACCCGGTTTGTCACCTCAGCCGGTATCGGGCCGAACTACGTTTATTTCGGCACGACCGGCGGCATCATCCGCTACGATTATTTTGCCAACCAGTGGGATTATCCGTTTACAACCAGCAGCGGGCTGGCAGATAATTACGTCACTGCGGTGGCATTTGATATGACGACGAATATTTTATGGTGCGGGACGCGGACAGCGATCAGCAATTACCAGGAGTCATCGCAGCGCTGGAGCAATACCTTCAAGGATGAGTCCGGCATCTCGCCCTATGATGCTATCGTGTCTATCGGGTTTGGCAGGACCTCAGCCTTTTTTGAAACCTCCTCCGGCCTGATGTACCGCAGCGATCGCTACGGCGGCCCGATTTTCATCGCCAGCAGGGCAGATGTGCTGAAGGACGGCCCGGTGTCATGGAACGGTTGGCGCTCACTGCGCTCATTCAATTTTCCCAACTACCACATGACCAACGGCTATCTGTTCAGTATCGATGGTTATGTACAGGATACCCGGTTGCGGCGCGCCAAGGTTACCGCGATGATCAACGACAAGTGGTTGAATTCATGGATGGGCACCTGGGGATTTGGTGTCATGCGTGGTGATCTGCGTTCAGAGTTTTTGACCATGATGCCGTATGGACTCTACAGCCCGCACGTGCGGGCGATCGCCATCGATGAAAACGGCGTCTGGTTTGCGGGTAAAAATGAGAACCCCGGCGTCAGCGAGGATATCGGCAGAGCCGGGGTTACGTACTGGAACCAGGTGTCGGGGGAGTGGCGATATTATGAATCGAAATTTGATCTCAACCTGCTCACGGACAACATCAATCGTCTGCATGTTTATGGGGATTCTCTCTTTTGTGCCACGCGTTTTGGTGTGAATATCCTCGACATCAGCGAGGGTGACTGGTATCGTTTGACAACAGCCGACGGCCTGCTGGATGATAATGTCAATGATCTGGTTTTCAGCGACAACACCCTGTATCTGGCCACGAATGCGGGCCTGAACCGGATCGATTTGCAGCGCAGCCGTTCAGACTCGTTGCGGACGCAGAATCTGGCGCCTAAAGACCTCAACCTGGTCCGGGTTTTTGATATCGTCCTGCATGAAAATTTTCTCTGGGCAGCGACCGAGTTCGGGTTGTATCTTTATGAAATCGACAGCAACCGCGGTGCTTTTGTCGAATCCGCCGATGGCCCGGTCGGAGAGGTTGTCATTTCCCTGGGTGTTTTCGAGCATGAGCTGTGGGTGGGAACCGTCAATGCGGTTTATGGCCTTGATTTGAAAAACAATAAATGGCTGGATCAGCCGGAGAAGAATCTCAGCATAAACTACCCTGTGCGCAGCCTTCTGGCGACCGCCGGGCAAGTGTGGGCAGGAACAGACGGCGGAGGGCTGTTCCGGTTGAATCGTGAAACGCGGGACTGGATCCGTTACACCCGCGAGGACGGCCTGCTGAATAATCATGTGCTGGAAATCCGCCGCGATGGTGACTATCTTTGGCTGGGATCACCCGAAGGCGTAACCTTGTTTTTCTGGAACGACCCCAACCGTATCGATTAGAACAAGGGAAGCATAACCGCCGGGCAGCCAAGACCGGCAGGAATGAGCAATGGATTTATTTGATCAAATAGACAAGGAACAACAGCGGCAGGATGCACCGCTTGCGGATTTCATGCGTCCCCAAACTCTGGATGAGTACATCGGCCAGCAGCACCTTGTCGGCGAGGGGGCGCCGATACGCCTGCTGATGGAGAACCGCCGCGCAATTTCCATGATTCTTCAGGGGCCGCCCGGGGTGGGTAAAACTTCCCTGGCGCGTATTTTCGCCAGCGAAGTCGATGGCATGTTTTTTACCCTGAGTGCGGTGTCTGCCGGTGTTGCTGATGTGCGCCGGGTGATCGACCGCGCGCGGGCCAACCGTAAATCCGGCCAGCGAACGATCCTGTTCATCGATGAAATTCATCGCTTCAATAAATCGCAACAGGATGCCCTGCTGCACAGCGTCGAGGACGGCACCCTGTTTCTCATCGGCGCGACCACGGAGAATCCGTCTTTCGAAGTGATCTCGCCGCTTCTCTCCCGCTGCAGAGTTTTTACCTTGCAGCCTCTCACAGAGCAGGAAGCGACAGCGCTGCTGGAACGGGCACGCACAGCCTGGTTGCAGAAAAACGCTGAGCATATTCTTCTCGATGATGAGGCTGAAGAGCTGCTCATCCGCTTTGCCAATGGTGACGGCCGCGAGCTGATCAACGGGCTGGAGTTGGCGGCTCATCTGAGCCGGGAACTGGACGGGGACAAACGGCATATCCGTGCTGCGCAGGTGGCCATGGCTTTTCAGCGCCGCGTCGTCCGCTACGACAAGGCCGGGGATGCGCATTACGACACTATTTCAGCGTTTATCAAAAGCCTGCGCGGCAGCGACCCCGATGCTGCGATGCACTATCTGGCCCGGATGCTGGAGGCCGGAGAAGAACCGCGTTTCATCGCTCGCAGGATGATCATATTTGCCAGCGAGGATATCGGTAATGCCGATCCCTTTGCGCTGGTGCTGGCTTCGACGACGTTCGATGCTGTGCACAATATCGGCATGCCGGAGGCGCGCATCATCCTGGCACAGGCGGTAACATATCTCGCATCAGCGCCAAAGAGCAACGCCAGCTACAGAGCCATCGATGCTGCTCAGCAGGCCCTTGCCGGCAAAACCTTACCTCCGATTCCCCTGCATTTGCGTAACGCACCCACGAAGCTGATGAAGGCGCAGGGATATGGAAAAGAGTACCAGTATCCGCACAATTTCCCCGGCCATTTTGTAAAAGAGAACTATCTGCCGGAAGGGTATGGCCGGGATGTCTATTACCACCCGACGGAACAGGGGCGCGAAAAGTCGATTTCAGAACGTTTGAAACAGCTCTGGCCCGGCCGGTATAAAGCAGAGCGCAAAAAAGAGAAGCAACAGTAAGCCATGATGGATCGTGCAGAAAAAAAGCCGCCATGGGTGTGGTTGCTGCTGCTGACAGCGCTCCTTCCGGTTGCAGGACAGGCACAAACCGGGATGATCGCAGCCGGGGGGGCTGGTGCTGCCGCAGCGGTCGCTGCCGACAGCGTCGCGCGCAAGAGCGATGTTGATGCGCCTATCAGCTATGATGCCCGGCATTTTCATGAAGATATCAAAAATCACGTGCTCTATCTCGTGGACCGCGCGGTTGTGAAGTATAAGTCCATGACCATCGAAGCAGGGAAGATCACCATCGAGATGGACCGCAAAACCCTGACGGCCGAGCCTTTGCCGGATTCTCTGCTGAGTGCTGCCACGGATGACAGTACTGACGGCAACCCCCGCCAGCTCCCGGTTCTCGAAGATGGCGGGGACCGGATCGTTGGTGAGAAGATGGTTTATAATTTCGATACCGGCAAAGGACTGGTAGTGCGCGGGCGAACGG
>DRLW01000267.1 GCA_011375275.1 Bacteroidota bacterium | reverse complement strand
TTTTTCTCCACATTTTGTGCCCCGCTCCGCGGTGGCATCCCTTCGGGACTCGCCTGCGGCTCGCGTTCCGTTTGCTTCGCAAGCCGTAATCCCCAAACAGAGAATGGACGTGGGTTCGATTCCCACTGCCATATCAAACGCGGTGATATCATAACCCGAGTCTTTAGCGCAGGCTCACCGGCGTATTTGCCGCTCTCGACTTGATCCTGATACGAGAAATCCATAATTTCTTTATGGGTTTCGTAAAATTTTTTAAGGATATTCGCCAAGAAGCACACATTATTCTTTACGGATACCTTTCGCTACTTTTCAAGCCTCCGAGCCGATCATAAACCTGGCTGCCCAACCATTCAGATATCAACTCCTGCAACTCAGGCTTGCCCATGTAATTTGTGAATAATTCTTCGTTAAGCTCCATACGTTCTATAAACAGCGATTCCAGTACCTGCTGGAAGACAAGCTGGAATTTGTCGAGGGGATTCACTTCAGCCGCCTTGCGCAAATTTTCATTCTGACTCGCTGCTTCAGCGATCTGATCAAAAAAGAGTTGATCCGCTTCATTCAGATCCGTGCCAAATCGTTCGTTGATTATGTCTATAAGACGGGACAGGGTGACATACTCCTCACGCACTTCTCCCGTCCCCACTTCCCTTGGTCCGTCAAGCGGCCAGGCATACCCTTCGTGAAGGTTTATCGAGCCTTCGCTGATCTTCTGCAGGCGATAATAATCGAGTTCCACCTCATCATCGAACTGGTATCCCGGACCGGTTTTCCGTTTTGGCAGTTTTAAGGCCAGATGGCGCAAATAGGTGTAAAGTTTCTCGAGGTCGCTGTCCTGATACGGGATTACCTGGCTCAAAAAGCTATAGAGATTACGAAACGCCTGGTTCTTGCCGCGCCATGCTTCCGCTTCTTCCTCTTCACATTTCTGCAAATCAGCAAACCGGGCCACCGCCTGATCGAGAATCGCATTCATCTTCCTGTGATCCGCCTGGCTTTGCCGCTTTTTAGGGGCAAAAAAGATCCGTGCAAACTCATCCACTTCCGATTCCCGGTAGATCCCGGAAGCATCCAGTTCCGCCTTGACTTCATATAGTCGATCAGGATCTACCTCCTCCCCCATGACCGAACCTTCGTAGTACTGACGGAAAGCTTCCCGAATTTCATCCGGATCATTCACAAAATCGAGAACAAAGGTATCATCCTTCAGGGGATGAGTCCGGTTGAGACGCGACAGGGTCTGCACCGCCTGGATACCGGCCAGACGCTTGTCAACATACATGGTATGCAACAGGGGCTGGTCGAAGCCGGTCTGGTATTTCTCCGCTACCAGCAGCACGCGGTATTCCGGCCCGGCAAAGGTCTCCGGCAATTCCTTTTCCCTGATCCCCTTGTTCATTTCCACTTCGGTATATGTTTTCTCCGGCACCTTGTCGTCTTCCACCGTGCCGGAAAAGGCAACCAGGCTCTTGATGGGATAGCCTTTTTCATCGATATAGCGGTCAAACGCCTGCTTGTAGCGCACAGCCTCCAGGCGTGATCCGGTCACCACCATGGCCTTGGCCCGGCCGCCGATCTTGTGGCGGGTGTGCTGCTGGAAATGTTCGACCATCACTTCGGTTTTCTGGCCGATGTTGTGCGGGTGCAACCGCATGAAGCGGGCCAGCGCCCGAGCCGCCTTCTTGCGCTCGACGTTTGGATCGTCTTCGGCTTTTTTGATCAGCCGGTAGTACGTTTTATACGTCACGTAATGCGCGAGCACGTCCATGATGAAGCCTTCTTCGATGGCCTGACGCATGGTGTAACGGTGGAACGGCTCGCCGCTGCGACCGAAGATTGCCATGGTCTTGTGCTTTGGCGTGGCGGTGAAGGCAAAGAAACTCATGTTCGGCTGGCGTCCCCGCTTGGCCATGGCGCGGAAGAGGCGCTCCAACTCTACTTCGCCTTCTTCCCCGGCCAATTCCTTTGCCTTTTTGAACAGCTCGGCACCGCCCAGCACTCCCTTAAGCTCAGTGGCAGTCTCGCCCGACTGGGAACTGTGCGCTTCATCAATGATGACAGCGTACCTGCGTGTCGGCAAATAACTACGGCCGCCTTCGCCGCGTTCTCCGACCATCTTCATCAACTGACCGGAAACAAACGGAAACTTTTGTAAAGTGGTGATGATAATCGGCACGCCCGCTTCCAGGGCCTCGGCAAGTTGACGGGAATCCTCGTCGATCTTCTGCACCACACCCTGGCGGTGATCGAATTGGTAGATGGTATTCTGCAACTGCCGGTCGAGAACCACACGGTCGGTAATCACCACCACGCTGTCAAAAACGCGTTCGTCCTGCTCGTTGTGCAGGGATGAGAGCCGGTGCGCCAGCCAACCAATGGTGTTGCTCTTGCCGCTGCCCGCCGAATGCTCGATGAGATAGTTGTGGCCCACGCCCTCGGCCTTGGCCGCCTCAACCATCTGCCGCACCGCCTGCAACTGGTGGTAGCGCGGAAAGATCAGGGTTTCCTTTTTGACCTTTCTGCCTTCATCGCTGATCTTTTCTTCAACCTGCAGGTGCAGGAAACGGGCAAGCAGTTCGAGCAGACTGTCGCGCGTAAGCACCTCTTCCCAGAGGTAGGCAGTCTTGTAGTCACGCCCCGCCGGATCGGCTGGATTGCCCGCACTGCCATCGACGCCTTTGTTGAAAGGGAGAAAATGGGTGGAAGTTCCGGCCAGCCGCGTGGTCATGTATACCTCTTCCGTATCCACCGCAAAATGGACCAGCGCGCGTTTGGTGAACTCAAAGATCTTCTCACGGGGATCGCGATCGTGGCGGTACTGGTGAATGGCGTTGGCCACTGTCTGGCCGGAGAGTGGATTTTTCAGCTCCAGGGTAACAACCGGGATGCCATTGACCGACAGCACCACATCCAGGGATTTTTCGTTCTTCGGGCTGAAATGCAGCTGCCG
>DRLW01000266.1 GCA_011375275.1 Bacteroidota bacterium | reverse complement strand
AGTTAACTCAGCAAACCGGGTCTGACCGGACACCCATATCTGTCATTCCGGCCAAGCGCAGCGCAGTGCCGGAATCTCATCTTTTCGGGCACGTGCCTGAGTCCGGGAGATTCCGGTCTTCCCCTGCGGGGAAACCGGAATGACGGTTCTGGGGCAAGCACGTGATGTGCTGAGTTAAGTGGATAACCAGAGCGGTAAGAGCCGGTTGCACGACTAACGCTCATGGCGGGTGCGGCGCTGACTTTGCCTCTTCGGCCTGTCTTTGTGCACCCTGCGTGACGATGTTTTTTCCCGCTTGCTCACACTTTTTTTACGGGTTGTCGATTTATGCCGGACTCGTGCACGGTCTCTGGTTTCGTACCCGGGAGTCCTGTATCTCTTATTATTGCTACGAGACTTGCCGGTCATATTTTTTTTGCGCGATGGGCTGTCATAATAATCGATCGGGTTTTGCTGCCTGTCCCGCCGCCCTTTTTTGCTGTGGCTCCTGTACCGCTCCCCTTCTCGCCTTTTCTGATATTTGTAGTTGTTCGATTCGAAATGCTTTTTCTTGTTCCAACGCGCCGTATGATCGGGGCGATATCGGCTACTCCTCGTTCTCCAGCCATAATCGCGAAAATGGTGATCCCGGCTGCCGGCATAGCCGTGGCGAAATGATCGCTCATGGCCGTGCCTGTGCCCGGCGATACCGAAGACAACCGGAACCGTGCCGGCATGATAGCCATGGCGCAGAAACCGGGCATTCCAGTAAAAACCGAGCTCGACAGACAGGGAAAAGCCTATGCCATACCCCGATGCGTAGGTATAGTATTCATCGAGCAACCAGTCGTTGATGAATACCGGCCGTCGCGAGGCTATGACGCTGATATAGGCTGTGCCATTCAAGCCATCGAAGTACAGATGCCTTCCGCCCATCAGTTCAGACAGACGATATATTCTGCCGGCACGCAGCCGTATCATATCAGCGGCTGAAAGAGGATAGACAATATCGGCATAACCGGATGGATCGACGACGAGCACAGTGATATAGCTGTTGCGCTCGGCCATGATAAAGTAATCCTGTTGTTCATACGAACAGTAACGATCGCCTCCATGAACCGGCCAGACGCGGACTTCACCGTCAAACCCGGATGCGAGTAATGTTCCGGCGGCAAGCCAGAAAAACAGCAGGAGCGTGCTGTAGCGTAAGGTGTTTTTCGTTGTCATGATCAGCCTCCTGTTCTCGATTTATCCAAATTTCTCGCTTTGTTTACACCGGACATCTGCAGCAAGAGCTCCGGATTTCCGGGGTCAACCTGGTAGGCCCAGTCGAATTCGAGCATGGTGGGCGTTACACGGGTCAAGCGGATTTTTGCAAAGTGATTGTCATGGGTCCAGATGATATAGGTGTGGCCCTCGATCGCTTCGACATATCCGAGTTGAGACCAGCCTTTCTCCGGTGCGTAACTGACGTCATCGAGGGTCTCTGTGTAGCCATAATCCTGGATATCCGTGTCATCTGCCGTGCGGTTGATGTAAAGCCCGTTGCTTTGGGGGTCGTATTCGAAATAGATATCCGCCAGCTCATCACGGAAATCGACGACCAGGTAATCTGAAAAATCATAACCAGCCACTTCCGGGTTTTGGTTCATATCGAAAATGCGCACACCGTAGCCTTCAGGACGGGGCGTGTCATAGACCAAATCGTAGCTGAGCTCACTTTCATTGCCATCGAGATCAAAAGCAGTGACTGCATAATAATAGGTCACGCCATTTTCCACATCTGTATCGACATAAATTTCCGATGAGGTCGTTGCCAGATAATAAAAGCCGGTTTCAGCATTCCCGCTTCTATAGACATTGTAACCAGCAAGGTCTGCGTCATCGTTGGGATACCAGCTCAATGTGACCCGCTCGTCACCTGTAATACTCATCACTCCTCTGGGCACCGCAGGCGGATAGTTTTCACTGGTTTCATAGATATAGGCCTCACACCCCCAGAAGGCCAAAGAAGCGAATAGCAGCACAAACAGCGTGTATTGACTTTTCATCACATACCCTCCAGTTGTTAACGTGTGCAACAGAGTCAGGGAGGTATCTTCAGGCCCTGATAGTGTACAATTTTCTATCGATCGATGAGTTACGCAATGGGTATGCCATGAAACAGAGAAAGCTATGGAGGGAGATCAAAGAAATGAGGTGTGTGGGGACTTTATTCCGGTATGTCGTTGTTTTACGCTCAGGAGCGAACCATTTAACATGTCACATGGAATAAAAAAAGGGAGACCTGACAAAGGTCACCCTGGGGAAAATGATATACTGACTCAGCTATTCTTCCATCAGATGATGGTAAAAAGTCACACCAAAAACTTAGTTTTCGCTATTGCCCGGTAAGATTCATATCGCGCATCAGGCCTGTGGCGATTTTCTCAGCGACCTGAGGGGAATTATAAAAATCTTCCTTAATGCGCTGTTTGGCCAGAGCAACTTTCTCAGCGCTCTTTGCTTCTTGATCAGCCATTTTAACACCTACTTTTTCTCGAATTCGCCCGGCCTGTTCACGTGACTCCGCGACCTTCCCTTCAAGGAGAGCATTTTCGAGCCGTTCAGCCGCGCGGCTCTCACCGGTCTCCTGAGTTTTATCGGTAGCTCCGACTTTTTGTGCATAGAGTTGCCGGGCTGCGCTTGAAATCTCTAAAGAGTCTTTATTAGAGCCCGCGCTTTCTGTTTTCTTATCCTGCTGGGCAGGTTTCTCCTGAGAACGCGCTTTATAGACCTCATGTCCGCCAGCAGACTGATTGATACCTGAATTTTTAATCTGCATCCCTTACTCCTGTCATCGTATGGATAGCTACCTTTTTTTTCATCTGCTCAATAAGATGCGCGTTGTTTCGCTCGATGTGCATGATCATGCGCAGCAAATGCTTTAACTCTTTGACCGGCTTTTGTATCACCGGAAGTATACCGTCTGCGAGATCATCTTGCGAAACTGCGAGAGCATTTCGCCACGCCTGCAACGCGTGGCGTTTATCATCGAGCTCTTTCAACACAACATTCTTGGTCTTTGAGAGCTCGGGGATGAAATCAAGTTCGTTTTGGGACAGGGCAAAATATTCGCTCATCACGATGCTATGCAATTTCTCCAGCGAAGCATAATGATGATCCAGCTCTGCGATAATCGAATGCGGTGTTATTTCGTTTTGCAGCATCCCTTCCCTGCTCTCGGTTTGAACAATCATTTTCTGAATAAGTTGCAACACACCAGGCAGTCAGGCAACGAACTTGAAGAAAGTTTCTTTGTCATTAAATATCATCGGCGCAAGTCAACCATAACTGGAGGACTTTTTTGTAAAAAATTCGGAAATTTTTTCCCGCTATTTCTGCTCAGTTCGTTCAGGTCGGAAATTTCTGCCGCAACTCGTTTGTGAATGTGTTCGGCTTTTTGCAGATTTCTCTGAATGAGCTTCTGAAGCTCGGCCCGCTTTTTCTTCAGGTTGTCATAAAAACCAGCTTGCTCCCCTGCTCCAGGGGCACCCGTCTGTTGCAGTGTGCGAAGCCGGGCGAGCTTTTCTTCAATTTTTTTTTGAATTTCTGCCTGCAGGATACGGCTTGTCTGCAACAAGCTCAGATTATTGACCTGTATGGCGCGGTTTTCGCGCATGAGCTCCCGGCCCAGCTCATCGAGGAGGAACAGACATTGTCTCATCAAACGCGCACCTTCTTCCACCCTCGTGCTTCTGCTGTTTTGCGAATTGCTTTTCATCATTGTGGATTTCATACAGATTGAACGAACGTTTTGTCCTGCCGGGGACTATCAGTTTGTTTTGTCGTGATCGTGCTCCAGGCTTCACGAATCTCAGAAAGCACTGCCTTGCACTGTCTGATCAGATGTGCATCGTTTTTCAGATCAGCCTTTTTTAATTCACCGAGCAGAAAAACGTATATTTCGCGCAGGTTGGCAGCGATCTCACCGCCATTATCAAAATTCAGGGATGCCAGTAGTTCCATGAGAATTTTATTGCAACGGATAATTTTTTCGGCACGCTCGGGGAACATCTTTTTCTCTGCCAGCTCAGCAGCTTGTTCCATATTATTCAAAACAGCATCGTACAGCATCAAAGTCAGGCGTGCCGGTTCAGCAGTGAGAATCTGTGTAGCGCGGTATCTCTTCAAGTTTTTTTGGTACATGGTTTTCCTAAAATATTGATGAGTGTCAATAACTTGTCGTGAGGCGGGTACTAAAATCAATCAAGACACGTTGTCCGTTTATCCATGAAGCAGCGCATGCCGTATGGATGTGTGCCAAACCTGAAAGAGCTTTCTAAAAAAGCATACTGCCAGAAAAAACATCGGTTACCAGCCCGGCAGGGGCACCGGGTATCATCATCCGAGCTGGCTGCTCAGCCAGGCACCCTGTGCGCTCAGCTTGGCTATCGTCGTTTCCATCGCGAGGAACCGTGAAATGAGTCGTTGCTGTTTTTGTAAAAGATTGGTCTCAAACTGGGATATCTCACGATCGATCCT
>DRLW01000265.1 GCA_011375275.1 Bacteroidota bacterium | reverse complement strand
TGAACACATTCATGGCCCTGGGCCCGGACACATGGCGCGCCGTCCGGGCGGAGGTCAGCCGCCTGCTCCGCCACGACACGCCTGACCTGCGCGATAATGCGGAACTGCGCGCGAACTGCCTGCTGCCGGCCAGGGAGGTGACCATGCTGCTGCCGGTTGAAATTGGAGACTACACGGATTTTTATTCATCAAAAGAGCATGCTGTCAACGTCGGCACGATGTTCCGCGGTCCGGAAAAGGCACTGATGCCGAACTGGCTGCACCTGCCTGTCGGCTACCATGGCCGGGCCAGCTCCGTGGTTCTGAGCGGCACGCCGGTGCGCAGGCCGGTGGGGCAAACGCGCCCGGATGAGAACCAGCCGCCTGTTTTTGGCCCCAGCCGCCTGGTGGATTTTGAACTGGAAATGGGCTATTTCATCGGCCCGGGCAACGAGCTCGGCTCTCCCATAGCCATCGACCGGGCGCATGAGCATATTTTCGGTATGGTGCTGGTCAATGACTGGAGCGCGCGGGACATCCAGAAATGGGAGTACGTTCCCCTCGGGCCTTTTCTGGCGAAAAACTTCGCGACCACGATCTCGCCCTGGGTGGTGTCCCTCGACGCCCTGGAGCCATTCCGCTGTGCAGGGCCGGTACAGGAGCCGGAACCTCTGCCCTATCTGCGCAGCTCAGGAGACAGGGCCTATGACATCGCGCTGGAAGTCTGCCTGCAACCCGGGGATGGAGCGGCAGAGCGCATCTGTCTGTCCAATTTCAAATACATGTACTGGAACATCGCCCAGCACGTGGCACACCACACCGTAACCGGCTGCAACCTGCGCACGGGCGACCTGCTCGCCTCCGGCACCATCAGCGGCCCGACACCGGAGAGCTACGGCAGCATGCTGGAGCTCGCCTGGCGTGGTACAAAGCCCATCGAACTGGCTGGCGGCCAAAAACGCAGCTTTTTAGAGGATGGCGATACGGTGATCATGCGCGGCTGGTGTGAAAAAGACGGTGTGCGCATCGGCTTTGGCGAGGCCAGCGGCACACTGCTGCCGGCCAGAGAAACAGCCTGAAAAACCACACTGCATAACCGGGGTTATCCGTGAAAATCGACCGGCTTTTGGCCATCATCATCTATTTGCTCAATCGCGATCTGGCCAGTGCGCGCGAACTGGCTGAACATTTCGAGGTCTCGATTCGCACCATCCAGCGGGATATCGATACCCTGTGCCTCGCCGGCATTCCCGTCGTGTCTGTGCAGGGCGCGCAGGGCGGCTATGGCATCGTCGATGCCTATAAGCTCGATCGACAGCTCATGGATACGGATGATTTATTTTTCATTCTCTCCTCTCTGGAGAGCCTTGGCTCAGCGCTGAAAAGCAAACATCTCAGCGGCACGGTGGAAAAAATTCGCGCGTTGGTCAGCACCCATCAGGCGCAGGAGATCAACCAGCGACGCGAACAGCTATTCATCGATTTCAGCGCACTGGGAGTCGGTTCAAAACGGCAGGAGCTTTTTTTCCTGCTCGAAAACGCCATCAAAAACCAGCGGCTGGTACGGTTCACTTATGCAAACTCCAGACTGCAGGTCGCCACGCGTACCGTCGAGCCCATGACCATCGTGTTCAAATGGTTTTCGTGGTATCTCTTCGCTTACTGTCGCCTGCGTGGGGATTACCGCTTGTTCCGGCTTTCGCGCATGCGCGAAGTGGCCATACAGGAGGAGAAGTTCACACGCAGGAAAAAGAGCTTCACCGAATACAACGACGAAGCCTCCTCGGCCGCCCGGAGCAAAACTCCGGCGCTGCTGCTGAAATTCGACCCATCGATGCGCGTCATGGTCGAAGATGCATTCGGCCGGGCAGATGTCCACACGGCTGAAGACGGCTCTCTGCTCGTCCGCCTGAATTATCCTGAAAACGAATGGCTGTACGGAATGATTCTGAGCTACGGAGATAAAGTTGAGGTCATCGAGCCGGCTCATATTCGGGAAATCATACTGCAGAAAAGCGAAAAAATTGTCCAAAAATACCGCAGCGGCTGATTTATGACACAATGCTGTCGTATATCAGGGGTTATGTTGTGCCCGAAGCCGGAACACGTGATTCCGGCATCTGTCACTCATAACCCAATCAGAAGGAGTTATCATGGACAAGTTCTGTTTATCCTGCGCTGCGCCGTTGAGTAATCCGGCATTCAAATCGGCCTCGGATGTGTACTGCAAATACTGCTCGGATGAAAACGGGCAACTCAAATCCCGCGAGGAGGTCCAGGCAGCTATTGCGCACTGGTTCGAAAGCTGGCACCCGGATATCGATACACAAAAGGCTTCAGAGCGCGCCGGGCACTACATGAAAGCCATGCCCGCCTGGGCCTGAGTCCCCGCATTCAGAAAAGAGCCGGTTCCCAGCATCGGGAGCCGGCCTTATCTGCCACCAGAAACGGCCGCCATCAATACCGGCCGGCAATCAATGCGCGTGCACACACCTCATCCGGGAGGCTGAATATGAAAACCGATTTTACTTCACTGATCACAAAACACCAGGAAGCGCTGGCGCAGGCGGCTTCCGCCAGAACAAAGCAGTGGTGGGAGAGCTATCTGAAAGGGGTCATCCCGTTCAGGGGAGTCGGCATTCCGCAGAACCGCGAACTTCTGGCGCACTGGCGCACGGCAAACGAGATCGACACCTGGCCGGTGGAACAGCAGTTTGAGTTGTCGCTGGCATTTTTCGAGCAGCCGTTCGCAGAAGACAAGCTCGCGGGAATTCTGTACATTCAAAATTATTTATATGACAAACTCCCATGGGATGCCCAGCTCGAAAAATACGATACTGTTTACCAGCGAAAGCTGATTTTCGACTGGAATATCTGCGACTGGTTTTGCGTCCGCGTTCTGGGAGCGCTGGTCAAAAAACACGGCGTTGAATGTGCCCGCGCCATAGCCGGCTGGAGAGATGCCGGCTATTTGTGGCAGGCACGATCATCCCTTGTCCCATTCGTCAATCTGACTGCTGAGCGCGATTTCCGGCCATTCATAGAGGCGGCGGGTATCGCTCTCATCAAACGGGAGGAGCGGTTCGCCAAAACAGCGGTCGGCTGGATTTTACGTGAAATTTTCAAACACGATGCCCCCTTCGTGTTTTCATTCATCGACACGCATCTGGCATCATTTTCGAAAGAGAGCCTGACCAATGCGTTGAAATACTGCGACCCGGACACGCGAAAAACGTATCAGCAGGCCCTGAGCACGCGATGAGCTTCCTCATCCGCATCGTCCGGCAGCAGAGACACTTTAGCCGGGGGTGAGGTAAACCGATGCAGGGGATCAGCCGGTGAAAATTTCTGTGGGCAGGGCCAGCCGAACGATCATTGCAACGCATTCTGCGCTTGAGCCGTCTTTGGCGGGACTTACGATTGCGACATCCGTTTTCACCGCGAGCTATCGCGGGCTGTTTTCATCCATCTGGGATATTTAACGAGACAAGACGATCCATGCCACTGACCAAACGCATACACACGATTCTCCGCCTCGAGCTGCGGCCCATGTTCACCGTCGCCTGGCCTGTAATTCTCGCCGAAATCGGCTGGATCATGATGGGTGTGGTCGATACCATCATGGTAGGCCGGGTCAGCCCGGAGGCTATCGGCGCCGTCGGTCTCGGCAGCACGGTCTTCGCCTTCTTCATTCTCTTCGGCATGGGTGTTTTGCTCGGCCTCGATTTTCTCGTTTCCTTTGCCTATGGCGCCGGCAAGCTGCGCGACTGCAAAGAGATTTTCATCCAGGGCCTGTATATCGCGGCGGGGTTGGGGCTGGGCGTTTTTCTGCTCTTCCGCCTGTTCATCCACATCCTGCCGGCGATCGGCATCCAGCCCGAGGTCGAACGGCTGACCATCGACTATCTGTACCCCAAATCCTGGGCTATTCTGCCGTTGATGCTGTTTTTTGCCCTGCGTCGCTATTTGCAGGCTCTGCACATCGTCAAGCCGATTACCGTGGTGTTGCTCACCGCCAATGGGATCAATATCATCATCAACTGGCTGCTGATCTTCGGCAAACTCGGAGCGCCGGAGCTGGGCTCCACCGGCGCGGCGTACGGAACTCTGTTCTCCATGATCTACATGTTCCTGTTTCTGTCCATTGTGGTCGTGCGCGTCGATCGCCGGCTATTCCGCGATCTCGAACAGGTCTCCCTGCGCCTCAACATGCCGCGCATCGTCAAAATATTCCGGCTCGGCCTGCCTGCGGCATTTCAAATTCTGCTCGAAGTCGGCGCTTTTGCCGTCGTCACCCTGCTGGCCGGCAAGCTCAGCGCGCTCTCCCTTGCCGCACACCAGATCAGCCTGCGACTGGCGAGTTTTACCTTCATGGTGCCCCTCGGAATGTCCTCGGCGGCGGCTGTGCGGGTCGGCCAGGCGTTGGGAAAGAAGGATAACCCCGGCGCCATCCGCTCCGGCTGGACAGCGCTTTTTCTCAGCTCAGCTTTCATGACCTTTTCCGGTATCGTTTTCGTTGTTTTTCCGAATTTTTTACTCTTTCTTTTCACCGACGACGCCATGGTGATCGCCATCGGCGTTCGCCTGCTGCTGATCGCAGCACTGTTTCAGCTTTTCGACGGATTGCAGATCACCGCCACCGGTATTCTGCGCGGTCTCGGAAATACGCGTACCCCCATGCTGCTCAACATCGTCGGCCATTGGGTTTTCGGCATCCCCACTGCCGTGGTGCTCTGTTTCGTTTACGACCTCGGTGTATTTGGCCTGTGGATCGGCCTGTGCGTCGGTCTGATCATCGTGGCCATGCCGTTATTATTCGTCTGGTTTAAAAACGTCCGCCGGCTGAAAAGGGAAACCACAGAAGATTTTGTGCCATCGCCTGTACGCAGCGAAGGATAAAAAAGAGCCCCCCAGGGCCCCTGTCTCATCTTTTCAGCTCGTGCTTGCAAGAGGGAGATTCCGGCACTGCGCTCCGGCCGGAATGATTATGTGGGCGCAGCGCAGTATCCTGTATTCCGGTTCCCGCGAAGCGGGAGACCGGAATCTCATCTTTTCTGAGCATGCCTGGAAGAGGGGAATTCCGGCGCAGCGCAGATAATTTTTCAGACTAACACATACGAGAACAATATGCCCCGTTCCGGTTCAAAAACCACCTCCCGCCGGCCAGTCGTCATCGACGGGTGCCGCACACCGTTTCTGCGTTCAGGGACGCAGTTTCAAAACCTGCGCTCTTATGATCTTGCCCGCATGGCCATCAAAGGCCTGCTGCACCGCAGCGGCATCGATGCCGGCCTGATCGACCGCGTTATCTTCGGCACTGTGGTACAGAACATGAGCACCAGCAATGTCGCGCGCGATGCAGCGCTGGCAGCCGGCATTCCCGCAACCACGCCGGCCTGGACCGTAACCATGGCCTGCGTCTCTGCCAATCAGGCGATCACCAGTGCAGCAGAGCTGATCCGCAACAGCGAGGCGGATATCGTCATCGCTGGTGGCACAGAGAGCCTGTCCGACATTCCCATCCGCTACCGCAAACGTTTTCGCCACAAGCTGATCGCCGCGCAAAAGTACAAATCCATACGCGATTATCTCTCATTTTTTCGCGGGCTTCGGTTGTCCGATCTGCTGCCTGAAATTCCTGAAATCGCTGAATTCAGCACCGGCCGCACCATGGGTGAAGATTGTGATCGTCTTGCGGCCCGCATCGGTGTCAGCAGGGAGGAACAGGATGAATACGCCGTGCGATCACACCTGAATGCAGCACGCGCGATCGAGCAGGGTGTGCTCGCGGAAGAAACCCTGCCGGCACGCATCCCGCCGAAGTTTCAAACGATCGATAGAGACAACGGCATCCGGCCGGATTCCACGATTGAGAAACTCAGCTCACTGAAGCCGGCCTTTGTCAAGCCGCACGGCACCCTGACCGCGGGCAACAGCTCATTTCTCACCGACGGTGCGGCTGCTGTGCTGCTCATGGCAGAAGAAACCGCAAACAAACTCGGCTTCACGGCAAAAGCAGCAATCCGCGGTTATGCATGGAGTGCACAGGACCCGCAGGAGGAGCTGCTTCTCGGGCCGGCGTATGCCATCCCGAAAGTTCTCGACAGCACAGGCCTGAAGTTACAGGATATCCCGGTTTTTGAGCTGCATGAGGCCTTTGCCGCGCAGGTGCTGGCTAACCTGAAATGCCTGGATTCCGATACCTTTGCGCGCGAAAATTTAGGCCGAAAAAAGCGAGTCGGCGAAATTCCCATGGACAGACTGAATATCCACGGTGGTTCTCTTTCCATCGGCCACCCCTTTGGCGCCACTGGAGCCCGACTGCTCACCACCACGGTGAACCGCATGCTGCGCGAGGATGCAGACCTCGGCCTCACCGCATCCTGCGCAGCCGGAGCTATCGGCAATGCTATCGTCCTGGAACGGATTTAAAGTAGCGGAACTCGCAAGAGGTCCGAAACGCCGCGTGCCCGAAGTGTTGCCACTTCGGCTACTGCTCGCCTGTGGCGGTGACTGTGTTGCGGAACTCGAAAGAGGTCCGAAACGCCGTGCGCCCGAAGTGTTGCCACTTCGGCTACTGCTCGTCTGTGGCAGTGACTGTGTAGCGGAACTCGAAAGAGGTCCGAAACGCCGTGCGCCCGAAGTGTTGCCATTTCGGCTACTGCTTGTTCGTGGCGGTGACTGTGTTGCGGAACTCGAAAGAGGTCCGAAACGCCGCGTGCCCGAAGTGTTGCCACTTCGGCTACTGCTTGTTCGTGGCGGTGCCTGTGTTGCGGAACTCGCAAGAGGGCCGAAACGCCGCGTGCCCGAAGTGTTGCCACTTCGGCTACTGCTCGCCTGTGGC
>DRLW01000264.1 GCA_011375275.1 Bacteroidota bacterium | reverse complement strand
TCCTTTTGCGATATGAGCCAATTTTGCTATCTTACGCGATCACCGGTACTCGGGCACCAACAGAATTTTCGCCTGTTTCCGTTTCCCTGAGCTGTGCGGATCGATATGCGCACGGGCGAGAGATTTTCAGCAAATGACGTCAAATATATGAGAACAGGAGGCATTTCATGGCCAAGCTGGATTTTGTCGATGAGCTGCTGCAGGACCTGAAGGAGCAGAATTTATACAACACGATTCGCACGATTGAGTCACCGATGGATGCCTGGATCGTCGTCGATGGCAAGCGGGTACTCAATATGTGCGCGAACAATTATCTCGGCTTTGCAAATCACCCACGCCTCAAAGAAGCGGCGACGCGCGCGATCGAACAATACGGTGTCGGGCCAGGAGCTGTGCGCTCCATTGCGGGAACCATGAGCCTGCACCTGGAGCTGGAGGAAAAACTGGCGCGGTTTAAAAACGTCGAGGCTGCGATCTCCTTTCAGTCCGGCTTTGTCGCCAATCAGGCTGTGATTCCGACCCTGACCGGTGCTGAGGACGTGATTTTTTCCGATGAGCTCAACCATGCCAGTATCATCGACGGCTGCCGGCTTTCGAAAGCAAAGACCGTGCGCTACAAGCACAACGATCCGGCAGACCTGGACGCCAAGCTGCGCGAGTACAACAGCGCCCGCCGTAAGCTGATCATCACGGATGGTGTTTTTTCGATGGATGGCGATATCGCACCTGTGGATGAAATCATCAAAGTGGCTGCCAGGCATGAGGCGCTGACCATGACCGATGATGCTCACGGCGAGGGTGTTCTCGGCGAAGGCGGCCGCGGCGTCAGCAACCATTTCGGGGTACACGACAAGATCGATATCGAAGTGGGCACCATGAGCAAGGCCTTTGGCGTTGTCGGTGGCTATGTTGCGGGTAAGGCAAAGATCGTCGAATATCTGCGCCAGCGGGCGCGGCCGTTTCTCTTCTCCAGCGCGGTGACACCGCCTGATGTGGCAGCCTGTATCGCGGCCGTGGATATCCTGCTCGAATCCGATGAGCTGGTGCAGAAACTCTGGCGTAATGCCGAACTGTTTCGCAGCAAACTCACTGCACTGGGGTTTGATACCGGCCAGACTCAGACACCGATCACGCCGGTGCTCATCCGTGATGCGGCCAAGGCGGTTGCTTTCAGCAAAGCCCTGTTTGAAAACGGCATCTTTGCCATGGCGATCAGCTTTCCGACGGTTCCCCGTGGAACCGAGCGCATCCGCGTGATGAACAGCGCCACCCACTCAGAAGAGGATATTCGCTTCGCTGCAGAGGCATTTGCCAAGGTGGGTAAGGAGCTGGGCATTATCTGATACAGAAGAGTGTGTCACTGAAATGGGCAGAAACGATTGTGCCGGACAGGAGATACCAGCCTGTCCGGCTTTTTTTGTGCCGATAAGCAGGAATCAACGGGGCTGTTACTGCTTCAGGCGGCCTTGCCGGCGGAGCGAAGAGTGACTTCATTGAGCAGGGCCAGGGCATCAGCATTTTTGGGGTTTTTGCGCAGCACTTTGGTAAACATCCGGCGCGCGTCATCATACCAACCGCTTTCGAGAAAATATTTGCCGGCGAGAAAATATGTCCCTTCCAGATTCTTCCTGCCGATGACCAGCCGGATCAGCTCCGGCCCGCGGATGCCGATGGCTTTGTTCATTCGCGTCGCGTTTTGAATCAGAAAGGCCAGCAACATGACATTGTTGGAGTGCACGCGCGCGAAGTCGATGAGAATATCCACACCCTCGGTGAACAGCCTCTCTACCTTTTCGAGGCTCATTTCCAGGTCTTTGCCGATCTCCTGGCGCGGTGCGGCCGCGTCGTTGTAGTGCTGGTGGATAAATTTCATCTCTCTGGCGATCAAAACCATGTGAAAGAGCAGGCCGACATTGACGATAAAGCGCGTCTCGGCCGGATTCGGCGCCAGCTTGTGGCTGTGGTCAACTTTTTTCTTCGCACCGGAGGTTGCAGCCACAGGCTCGTAGATGATCTCCTGCTGGTCCTTGAGGTAGAACAGCATGTCGCACACTGTACTCAGCCCCTTGTGGGAAATTTTGCGCTTGTCGGGATGGGCTTGATAGTGCTCGCGAAAGGTCTCAACCGCTTCAAGATAGAGAGAAACCATATTGCGGACCGCCCAGTCCCTGGTGCGCTGAATGTACGTGCCGCCATTTTTACCATTTTCATTGTTCATTTGCTTTGCCATCAGTTGTGTCCAACGTTTGCCAGTGTGGGAGGCCAAAAACGCCCCATGAGAAACGTTCCGGTTTTCGGCAGATCAGTTGAAAACTGAAATCGTATCCTGCAATCTGCCGGATTAATTCATAATTTGGCGCAGCCTGCGTCAGGTTATCCAATTAACTCAGCTAACCAGGCCTGGCCCTGATACTGACCTCTGTCATTCCGGCCAGGCGAAGCGCAGTGCCGGAATCTCATCTTTTCGGGCACGTGCCAGAGTCCGGGAGATTCCGGTCTTCCCCTGCGGGGAAACCGGAATGACGGTTCTGGTGCAGGCACGTGCTATAATCAGGCAGCCTGGTTGAAAAGATGCAGCCTTGCGGAGTTAAAGGATAGCCGGAGAGCCTGCGAGGTGTGGCGATATAGCTTTTTATCTCTCGCGGAGCCGCGGAGTACGCAGCGTTTTTCAGTTAAAATGGGCGTCTTGCGGGCACGATAAATCGTGCACTACGAACGTCTGGTCTCGAGTTTGGCTGTACTTTTTCCTCACGGCCACGCTCATCCGATTTGAGGGTGAGCCCGGGCTTTACATTTGCCGGATCAGAAATAATAAACAGGATTTTTCGCCACTTGCAAGGGATTATTCGCAAATCCATGCGCAAGGAGCGCTCATGGGCGTGGCAGGCGCGGACGCAGGTGCCGGATGCGGTCTGCTTCCGGG
>DRLW01000263.1 GCA_011375275.1 Bacteroidota bacterium | reverse complement strand
GTTTGCGATAAGCCACAGACAGATTGATCAGCGCATCGAGATGTTGCGGCACCGTACGCAAAACCTGGCGATATGCTGCCGCTGCTTTTCGATATTCACCTTTTTTTAAATAAAGATTGCCGAGGTTATAAGCAGCGCGGGCAAAACCGGGTTGCAGGGATAAGGCTTTTTGGTAGTCGAACTCCGCCGATGACTCGTCACCATGGCGCATAGCTGCGTTGGCTCTGCCATAGTAAACAAACGCAGAACGCGGTGAACCAGCGACGGCTGCCTGCCAAAACGTAACATCGCGGGCAAAAAGGCCGCTATGGGTAAAAGTTTTTACGGAAAACAAAATGAGTACGGCAGAAAAAAATGCCAGCACCATTGTACGCGACAGACCCTGCCAGGGTCGGAGAGCATTGAGGGCGATGGCCAGGCCTGCCATGGGCAGATAAATCCGGTGCTCGAGGAAAGCTGCGTCATCGGTACCGCGCACAATGGTTGGCGCCAGAAACAGGAAAAACCAGAGTAGCCCGAACAGCGCCTGGCCGCGGTCAGGAATACGTGTGCGCCACGCAAGACCGGCCAGCAGCAGCGTAACCACCACCCCCTCGATGACTGGCAACTGGCCCGCGACAGGAAAAACCTGCAGATGCAGCGGCCAGAAAATTTTTCCCAGATAAGAGAGCCAACCCGCGATAAGATCGGCAGGTGCAAAAAAGGTCAGATGGGCGGGGCGGGCGCTGCCACCAAGGGCGTTCATGCGCAGCGCCATCCAAAGGGCTGAAACCAGCACCCATGCCGGCAGAAAAGGCAGAAGTTTTCGCGGTGCGGTATCCCTGCGCAGCAGGACATACCACGCGACGAGACAGAGCACAGGAATGATGAGAGCGGTTTCCTTGGTCAGCAAAGCCAACAGGAGCCAGAAGCCGTGCAGGATGAGGCGCCGGGTGGTGCTCTTTTGCATATAGCGTAAAAAACTGAGCACAGCGAGTATGGTGAAGAGCGCCAGCAGGAGGTCATTCCTCCCCGGCAGCCAGGCTACAGCCTGAACGAGAACCGGATGCACAGCGACGACTGCGCTGAACAGAAAGGCAGCAGCGCGCCGGGCGCCCAAAGCCAGCAACAAAGCGAACAGAGCGTACACCGCCAGCAGGTGATAGATGAGATTTGCGGCATGATAGACAGCAGGATTCTTCCCGGCCACAGCATAGTCCAGCATATAACTCAGGCTGAGGACCGGACGATAAAACAACCCGTGCTGATCCCGCATCACATCGTCGCTGAAAGCCGTGATGAGATTTTCGAAGGAAAAAGCGAGGGTTTCATTGTTGGAAATCAAGGCGTCGTCATCATAGCCGACAAAGCCGAAGCGTACTGTTTGCCCATAGACGAGCACGACCAGCAGGGCGATCCATGCAAAGGGCCGCCATCCGGCGAGAAAAAGGTGTTCAAAGTCTATCGTTTTCATAACCTGAAAAATTCATAGCTATTGAATTCATCTCCTATCCATCACGTCACACCGCTCCAGCAGCGATACACAAGCGGAACGAAATACCACCTGCACCGAAAGCCTGCATCTTGCCGGGCTGAGTCTGGAGAATTGGCCACTGGAGGGCACGCTGAAGCGTGCACTACGAACGTTCTCATCTCACTTCCTCTCGTCACACCGCTCTGGCGGTGTGACGCACCTGTTGCCGCTCCCGCGGCGAAACACAAGTGGAACGAAATACCGCCTGCACCGGAAAGCCAGCACAACTACCACTGCATGCAACCCAGCGCTGAGCGCTGTTGTCACATGATACGGGATGAACGAAAATACATTTTAGCGTGGAAAGAGACGAGGAAAAGATGACGGAGGAGGTGAAATGAAGTGGTTTTGTCCTGCTTTATCGATTCAGAAACATTACGGACGAGGGCGGAATTTTCACAAAAAGGATACAGGCCTCAATTGCCGGGGTCCTCGTCCTCAGGCAGAAAAGCGATCAGATCATAGTCTTTGCCATTTTGCCCATTAGCGGAAAACCGGCGCTGTCCCTGCCCGAATTCTCTCTGGCTGCCGGGCAGAGAAGACATCGGCGGGAAGCCGTGGTGAGGTTCGGCAGTGCCCGGCTGGAAATCACGCCATTTTTCATGGACAACCGGCCAGATTTCCTCAAACCGAGCACCCTTTTGGCCGAGCAGCAACATCAGTTTTGCCGGGTGCATGTTGTGCAGGCGGGCGAGCTCATGTAGTTTCATCGCGCAAAACCTCCTGAATTTCTTCCGGCATCCGGATGAGATCGATCGTGATATCACTTCCGCCGGGAAGTTGCATCCTGATTTTATCTGCGAGCTGCTTCACTGCGCCGGCATTCAGTACCAGCGAAATCAACCCACGGGTGATGACAAAGTCGGTGGCAGCAACATCGACATCCAGTGCTGCGACGAAATGCCAGAGGAAGCGCATCGCGCTCTCTTCGGATAGGCTGGTTTCGCCCTGCTCGATATTCTGCCATACTTCGGGCTGAAATGGCAGCAGGATCAGCACACGGCCGGTTTCATCAAAGACGACGCTCAGTTCCCCGGCAAGGCTCTGGTCACCCTCTGGCTTACGCAGGGACAGCACGCCCGGAAAGTGTTTCTCAAACTCATTGTCGATCTGTACGATTTCACGCCGTGCAGCCTGTTTTACTGCAGGGGAGTCGCTGTTTTTCAACATCCGGAACCAGTCCAGGCGGGCCTGCCACAGCGCAGCGAGCTGAGGGTCGGTTTTGCACGCATCTCTGAACGATCCGGAGATATCAGCGTAGCGCTGCCGTTCGATATCAGACTTGATAAACCCCTCCAGTTCATAGGCGAGACGGTGCAGATAGCGCTGCAAGCTCAACAAGCAGACAGATGAAAAATGTTCAGCCAGGGCGTTCTTTTCATTCATCAAAATATCGATTCGCGGCTGCAACGCCTCGATACTTTTTTGCTCATATTCGATCGCCTGCTGCGAAATGATGTACTCTTTTTCCATCCGGGCAACGCTTTTTTGCGCTTCCTTGATCTCCTCCTGATAGGCCCCCAGCCTGTCAACGAGTTCGAGTCTCTTGCGGTCCAGCTTTTCGATCTCCTCCGTGATCGCCTGTATCCGGTGATTACGGTCTGCGATGACATCCTTGAGTTCAACCATCGAAGAGCGCAGATTTTCGAATGACCGGAGAATCTGGTTGAGATTCTCCTCGGCGCTTCTCCTTTTGCTCAGGAGACGGGACAGGTGCTCTTCCGTAAGCCGGACGCTTTCGCTGTATTCCCGCTGCGTCTCTTTAAATGTATCCGTCAACATGATTTTCTTGCAGAAAGGTGGAAAATAATAAAGGAGCCTGTCACCAGATCCGGGCGATCTGAACCAGGCTCCGACTGGATCGCAGGGTCGAGACCCTGCTAAGCTCTATTTGCTTGGTGTAGGAAAACATACAGGCAAGGTCATAAAACTGCAGAGATTGCGCAAAAAACCACCGCAATTCCTCATTTATTTGCGAGCATCGTGGCTGAAGGCCGGTGGATCAATACAGTTTTTTCAGGCTGCTGCCGGGATAGTAATGAGCGACGATGGCATGGCTGTCATACCCTTCCAAAGCCATTCCGAGTGCTCCGATCTGGCAAAGCCCGACGCCATGCCCCCAGCCGCAGCCCGATATGCTGAAAGTCGAAGGACTGTCATCTCTTTCGCCGGCAAGAGCCTGGACTTCAAACGCTGCGCTGAATAAAAAATCCGGATGCAGGGCCCGGCGGATAGCGACATCCCCTTCGACGATATGCTCCGACAACACGCCATCCTTTCTGCGGAAATGGATAGCCAGGCGGGAAACGCGTCCCGAACCACCGCGAACAAGAGGTTGGATTTCGAGGATCACAGCGGCATTGAGTTTCAGGCTCCGGTTCAATTGCTCGGTCATCTCGCGCTGCGTCAAAGTCACATGCCAGCGGTAATATTCGCCCTCTTCATCAACGCCGCCAAGGTAGCGCTTCAGCTCGCTCTCTGCGATGACGTGCGGACTGCAAAAAGCGTGCGGAACCGAGCTGACCCATTCATGAAAAACAACATCGTTCTGCAGTTGCGGCAGGCTCGCCTTGTCGTCGTCCGGGGCGTCGCGTTTGACGATCAGGTACGGCACCTTCTCCCCGCCCCATATCGTTTCATAAGCTTCCATCACACCGCCGCAGCTTTTGGAATACCGCGCGTCGCAAACGCTGCCATCATAGAGCAGCGTTTGCCCCCATGTGGCTTCTGCCCCGGCTCGGGACTGTTCGGTCATATACAACGTCCCCTGATAGCGCTGACAGCAGTCATCGTTACAAACATCCATGCCCAGCGACCGGTGCTTTTTTTCAACATTCGCCAGCATCCACGACCGGGCAGCGATCGTCTGTGCTTCGATCAGCGCCTGCGGGCACTCTGCACCCATCTCGGAGGTGGCGACGCACATCAGATAGTGCTCAAACCGGACGTGGTTGATCATCACCAGGGTAGAATCCACAGCGCGTATCTCCACCGTGCCGGGCAATGGAACGTCGATGAACTTTTTCCAGTGGAATTCCCGGCCGGCGATGATATCGTGGGCCACTAAACCCGAGCGAGGGCCGATATCGGTCTGCTCATCCGCGGCAATCATCACACTGTCCACCGTGCGTATTTCTTTGCCGGCAGCGGGTGTGTGAACACGCAGACGTCCGTTTTCGTCGAGATGAACCCGTATGCTTGCGCCCGGCAACAGGGCGATGGGGTCGGCTCCGTCGCACTGCAATGCATAGCTGCCATCGCCGGGAATCGTGAGAATAATCTCGCGCTTTTCGTCTTCAGGAAGGATGATACCGACAGCCAGTACAGGCTCTTCATTCGGGATGGTGTTTTCGGTGAGCATGGTGTTTCCTGTTTTTTGTTCTGAAATCTGACTCGATTTACGCGCGCACGGGTACCTGCTGAGGGCAAAACGGGATAAGCGCGCTGTGACCGTTTATCCGAAAGAGCGTTTCGCGTGCGGGAACCGGGATAAAATGAGAAAAAGCATCTCTCAGAACCGCAGTCCTGCGAGAAGCAGGGGTATGAGCCGGGAGCATTTCATTTTGAGTCGGGAAGATACACAACCGGCGCCATTGTGTCCAGCGAAAAGTAGCCGTTTTGGAGCTGCACAGCTCTTTGCAGATCAGCGACCGGCATGTCGCACCTGAAGAATTCCATTTACGACACTCCAGACACAGAACGAAACGTTTGGAGTGCACAGTTTATCGTGCCTGCAAGCCGCTAATTTTCCGTGGTTCCCCGGCTGCATTCAATTTTGAGATGCAGCGAAAAGAAAGTTGCTTTATTTGGCACTGCTTTTATCTTCCTGCAGGCTTTCGCATCATACCGTGCCGGAGTTGATCAGCCACGTTCTCGGAGGGCCAGTCCCCTTATCGCATCGCTCATGATGCAGATAGCGACATCTGACATTCCGGCCAGGCTAAGCGTTCTGCCGCACCCATCGAGCACACACGTGCCTGACTGAGTCTGGGAGGTCCCGGTCTCTCCCTGCGGAGAAATAGGGATGATGGTTGCGCTTGTGTACTGCCGCGGGAGCAGTGTGACGAGAGAAGAGAACGAAATTACCGGACG
>DRLW01000262.1 GCA_011375275.1 Bacteroidota bacterium | reverse complement strand
ACCCGAGAATGTTGACCCGATTATCTGGGAGGACGAAGTAGATGCTCCGCACCGCGCAGCGCAGGAGGTTTGGAATGTTGATCCAGGACCCGCCGCGATGCGCGCGCCGGATCTTGACTTCATGATACCAATTCTCCTGCCACTCCCAGACGTTGCCGGCCATGTCCATCAGTCCTTCCGGCGTTGCGCCCTCGGGATAAGCCCCCACCGGCGTCGTGTGGCCGACATCCCTACCGAAATTCGCCAGCGTGTCGTCCGGCTCGGGTGTATTGCCCCAGGGATAGGTGCGCGTACCGCCGCCGGCTGCCCATTCCCATTCCCATTCGTGCGGCAGGCGGTAGAGATGCACGAGTTTTTTCATATCCCTTACCTCCTCCCCGGCTGCCCGCTGCTGTAACAGCGCCAGCCAGAAGCAGTACAGCCGCGCCGCATACCAGCTAACGCCAACCACCGGCTGTTCGTCCTGGTTGAAGCGCCGGTCATCGTCTTCTTCAGAACGCAACTGCCGCACCCACTCGGACGGGTCTTTTTCGAGGTATCCTGCCATATTTTTCATCTCCGGTAACCTCGCGAACTGCTGCGTTTGCGCGACAAAACTGCTGAAGGTCAGGAGCTGCAACAGCTCACCGGTCTCCTCCTCACCGGCGAGGTAGGCGATAAAACGGCGGTACTGTTTGTTGGTCACCGGATATCTGGCAAAGTACAGGTCCGGCACGGTGACTTCTTTTTCGTTCTCCTCGCCTTTCTGGTACACATAGCTGCCGCCTGGGATAAGCAGGTACTCGGCGTTGAATTCGATGGAGTTGCGGAATGATGCCGGTTTTGTTCGCAGCGCGGCACCAAGCTCCTGTAATTTAGTGACCAACTCCGGAGCGGTCGTCTGCTCAGCAAACCCCGTCAGTAAAACATCATCGGCCTTCGCCTTCGCCTCTCCTTCAGCCCGGCCACGAAACTCTTCGATCGCACGTCTGGCATCCTCGCTGCCGATCAAACGCAAACATTCCAGAATGGTGTTTTTCTGATCCGGCGTGGTTGCTTGAGACAGCAAGTGATCGCGCAAAGCCTCAACTTTTCGGTCGGCTGAGGGCACCACCTGAATCAAATCCCTCAGTGTAGCCCGTTGTTCCTGGCTGAGATCGTGGCTTTTGTCACTGGCAAAAAACTGCCGCATAAAAGCATCGAAGCCCGTGTCTCCGGCTTTTGCCATAAAAAAGCGCAACGTTTCACGCCACCAGGCTTCACCAAATTGCTGCACAAGTCGTTGTGTCCAATTGTCCATAGTATAGATGGCAGCCAATCGGGCACCCGCGAGAAACTCGCCGAAAATTTTGGGGCGGAAGATGTAATGCTCTTGCCCATGGACAGACAAGAGCCCGGCACGTTTGACGAGATACTCACAAAAAGCCCTTGCATCAGGGGGACTGAGCTTTTCATCAATGCCATCGAGATGCTCTTGCAGGCTGGTGAGCAACTTCTCTCGGGGTATTTGATCCTCTGTCAAGGTGTCTTGCATGTGTAAAGCCACTCTTTCTAAAATCGAGCGCGCATCCGTCGTCCGCAGCGGCAGAGGAATCGCACGATGTTCATCCCTCTGCCCGAGAAGATAGTTCAGCGCCGCGTCGAAAAGCTCGCCCAATGTGTTTGGCAAAAAATTGCGCTCCAGCCAGATGATCGCCATGATTTGCAGAATCAACGGGATACCAGCGAGTTCACGCAGCGACTTATTTTCCGGTTTCCCTAAATAATCGATAATCGTTGTCGTTTTTGCCTCTGCCCTGCGCTGCACTTCTTCCTGCCATTCCTCAGGTTCGCAGCCCGGCGGGCATTTCTCAGCCTGATAAACCGCACGATACCAGCCGGTAAGAAACTCCTTCTGTTGCCCGAGAGTAAAGTCCAACAGGTCTGCTTTTTCATGCTCGAAATCCAACTGTATTTTTTCTTCTTTGCTATTATCAGCTCCGGATAAGCCGTATCGGCGGGTCGTGAGGACAAAACGCGCTTTGCGATAAGCGGTAAGATAGCGTCCAATACGCATACAGCAGGCACGGCGCTTGTCCTTTGTGACGATCTCATCGAGGCCATCCAGCAGGATGAGTGTTGGTTGATCATGGAGCCACTGGTGAAAATCATCCGCAGAGACATCACGGCCCTTATCGTTTTTCTCAGCCCACTTTTGTAGATTTGCGGGCAAATCATCGTTGTGATCAAACTCTCGCAGGGGCAGATAAAGCGGCAGCACCGGCTCGTCAAATCCGAATGCCCGATAACCCTGATCACTGAGGCACCGCATGGCGTAGTACTGCATCAGCGTCGTCTTGCCCGAACCGGGATCGCCCACGATCACCAGAAATCTCTTTTTTTGTTCGAAAGTATATTTCAGGGCGTCATCCGGTTTAATCCCCCTCTCATTCACAAAATTTTGCTGCCCTAACCGCATATCCAACCGGACAAAGGTATCGAGCAGTTCAACCGGCATGGGTTCGATGTCCGGCGATCCCAGTAATTTGATCGTACCAAGGCTTAATCTTTGCCACTCGATGTATTTTTCCTGCGCGGTGAGACTCTGTTGCTTCTTAATTTCCTGCCTGGCTTCGTGCTGGCCGCGAGTAGCTTCTTTTGCCTTATCCTGTTCCAGTTTCCTCCGCAGCGCAAATTGAAAGAAACCAAACAGCAGCCCAACAAGACCGACAAGCGCACCGACAAGCGCCGTGATCAACAAAATCTTGTCCCTCCACGGAAGTGGAGCGTGCGGTTGCGTTTGTGTCCCGGCAGGCGTTTGTCGTACCGTGTCATCAGAAACTGTCGTAGCTTTTTTCTGTTGGGCGCTTGGTTTTTCTGCAGCCCGTATCACCGGTGTCCGCAGCGTATCCCCCTGTTGCCCGGCAGGCGTTTGCGCCGCGGCAGGCTGGGCCAGCAGAGACAGGACAAGGCAGGCAGCGAGGCGGTATGTCATGAACGATCCCCATTTCAGGTTCCGGTCTGTTGCGTTTTTTGCAATTTAGGCTGCCCGCATTGGGAATGCAAGCAGAGACGCACCACCGTAGAGACGCATCCGTCGTCTCTCAATTGACATCCTGCCCGCAGGCGCTTATTTTTCCCTGATTCTGGTTATCCACTTAACTCAGCATGGTTGCACCTTTTCAGCCGGACCGTCTGGCAACAGCACGTTTCTGCACCAGAACTAACTGTCATTCCGGTTTCCCCGCAGGGGACGACCGGCATCTCCCAGACTCAGGCAGATGCCCAAAAGATGAGGCCCCGGCATTCCAACAGATGTCCGGTATCAGAGCCGGCCCTGATTAGCTGAGAGAGCTCTTCCTCATATCCCGTGGGTTGATTTTCAATATGGGCACCCCGCGGGGGAGACGCGACAGAAATATCACGGTACAGGGCACAAAGCGTACCGCGACATTCATGTCGCGAAACACGATACTGTGCATTCTTCAGCATACCCCGGTGCGCAAGGCTGAGACGCG
>DRLW01000261.1 GCA_011375275.1 Bacteroidota bacterium | reverse complement strand
TTGATGAAAAATTCCGGTTTGAATATACTCGGCGTGATCGTCAACAACATGAAAGGGGTCTTGCCTTATTACTACGATTATAAATATTACGCCTATAAATACTATACTAAAGACGCACACCCCCAGGTTGCCTGATCCGGTACTACCGGCCTGTTTGAGGGGCGATGGTGCGGCATGGGTGTGCCGCAAGAGTCTTTGGGGCTGTTACAGGTGGAACACTTTTTTGCTACAGGAGGACTGAATGGCTTTATTTCTGGTAACCGGAGGAGCTGGTTTTATCGGATCCAATCTTGCCCGCAAGATTCTTGAAAATGGAGATCGTGTCCGGGTTTTCGATGATCTTTCGACCGGGAAGATGGAGAATATCGAAGGATTATCCGGCGATATCGAGTTTATCAAAGGGGATATTCGCGATCTCGACGCATTTCAGAAAGCAGCCGAGGGTGTAGAATACATCCTGCATCAGGCTGCCCTGCCCTCGGTGCCACGCTCGATCGATGATCCGATTTCCTCCAATGAAGTCAATGTCGTCGGCACGGTGAACGTGCTGGTCGCGGCACGGGATAAGCGGGTCAAACGCATCGTGCTCGCTTCGAGCTCCTCGGTTTATGGCAACACCGAAGTCATGCCCAAGACCGAAGAGTTGCCCCTGCAGCCGGTTTCTCCTTATGCAGTTTCAAAAATGGCCAAGGAAAAGTACGCGCTTTCCTTCAATCAGGTTTATGGCTTGCCGGCCGTTGCATTGCGCTATTTCAATGTTTTCGGGCCGAACCAAGACCCCAACTCCCACTACGCCGCCGTGATCCCCAAATTCATCACCGCCATGCTGCGCGGTGATTCCCCCACGGTGTACGGTGATGGTGAGCAATCCCGTGATTTTACTTATGTCGATAATGTCGTGCATGGCAATCTTCTGGCCTGCGAGTCAGATGCGGCAGTCGGCCATGCTATGAACATGGCATGCGGCGGGCGGTACACGCTCAATTTTCTGCTCGGGAAGCTGGAAGAACTCATGGGCAGGAAAGCCAATGCGATCTATACAGAACCGCGGCGGGGCGATGTTCTGCATTCGCACGCCGGCATCGAGCTGGCACGCCGGCTGCTTAAATTCGAGCCACAGGTTTCTTTTGAAGATGGCCTTGCCAAAACTGTTGACTGGTACAGGCAGAAATACAGCTCCGAGGTGGCCTCGAGCACAGTCTGACGCGAATAGAAGTTTACCCTGTTTTTGGCATATTGGTTTATCCCGGTTTGGTCGCAAATCAGGGCTTTGCACCGGAAGGACAGGGTATCTGAAAAAGCCCATCACAACCCATGGCGTGGCAGGTTGTTGTGCTTCATGCTGATGGAGACGTGAAACTTCTGGGTGGGTTGTTTTCAGATTACAATTATAACGGGAACGCACGCGCAGCGCAGGGAAGCACTGCTCACACAAACTCACATCGAACACCCTGAATACGAAAAGCACCTATGGACGTTCTCAACGCGCTGACGGTTGATGTTGAAGACTGGTTTCATGTGTCGTTGTTCAGACATCACATCAAAAGATCGGAATGGGATACCCTGCAAAGTACGGTCGTCGTCAATACCATCAGGATACTCAACCTGTTTGATCGCTATAATGTCAAAGCGACATTCTTCATTCTCGGCTGGGTGGCGGAGCGCTACCCGGAGCTCGTGATCGCGATTAAAGAACAGGGCCATGAAATTGCCTCGCATGGTTACGGCCATCAGATGGTCTATGAGCAGAGCCGGGCTGAATTTTATCATGATGTCAAGAAATCCATCACTCTTCTCGAAGAGATCAGCGGCGAGAAGGTGTACGGATATCGTGCGCCGAGCTATTCGATTACACGGGTTTCCATGTGGGCGTGGGAAAAACTCGTCGAGCTGGGCCTGGAATATGACTCCAGTGTTTTTCCGATCAAACACGACCTGTATGGGATAGCTGACGCACCGCGCTTCCCCTTTCGCGTTCGTGTGCAGGGAAAGGGCGAGCTCATCGAATTCCCGATTTCAACTGTCCCCATTTTTGGCAAAAATATACCCATCGCCGGTGGCGGCTATTTACGCCACTACCCGTTCTGGTTTTTTTCCAACGGCATCAAACGCGTCAATGCCGAGAACAAGCCGACGATCATCTATTTTCATCCCTGGGAAATCGATCCGCAGATTCCGCGCATCAATGTCGGGCTGCTCAAGCGCATTCGTCATTACGGCAATCTCGCCCTGATGGAGGAGCGCGTGATCAAACTGCTGGAGCGCTACCGCTTCGGTACGGTCAAACAGGTGCTGCAAACCCTGCCGCCCCCACAGGCCTGGCCACGCGTCGGCCCGGGTCCGCAAGCGCTCAAGAATCACGAAAATAATGGCATGCTGCACGTACACCAGCAGCGAAAATCCAAGTCTGAAAACAGATGAGCACAACACAGCACTGACGACGAAGAACGACCATGATCATCGAACAGCAGGATTTGGCTCAGGCGGCAGTCGAGGAGTTTGTTGCTGCCACTCCCGGGGGGAAAATCTATCATCTTCCGGCCATCCAGAAAGTCATTCAGCAGACCTTCGGCCATAAGCCGGTTTACCTCGTCGCCCGTGACGGCGGCACCCTCCGTGGCGTACTTCCGCTCACGCACATGAAAAGCCGGCTCTTCGGCAATTTTCTCATTTCGGTCCCCTTTTTCAATTACGGCGGCGTCTGCAGCGAGGATGAGGACGCGCGCCGGCTGCTGCTGGAAAAAGCAATCGATATCGCGCAGCAGCTTCGGGTCTCGCATATTGAATTGCGCCATGATCGCATTCTTTACCCCGAGCTGCAGCAGAAAAGCCATAAAGTCGCCATGGTTCTGCAGCTCCCCGATGATGCTGAGACGCTGTGGAAAAGTTTTAAATCCAAACTGCGCAGTCAGGTGCGGCGTCCCGAGAAAGATGGCGTTGAAGTAAAGATCGGGCGCGTGGAACTGGTGGGCGAATTTTACAGCGTTTTCGCAGAAAACATGCGCGACCTGGGCACACCGGTTTATAGCCGCCGCTTGTTCGAGAACATGCTGCGGACATTCCCCGACAGCTCGTGGCTGGTGATCGCCCACCGCGATGGCGAAGCCCTGGCCGCCGGATTCCTGCTCGGGTACGGTGATATGCTGGAAATTCCCTGGGCGTCATCGCTGCGTCGTTTTAACCGGCTGGCGCCGAATATGCTGATGTACTGGCACGCCCTGAAGCACGCTGTCGAGCAGGGCTACAAAAAGTTTGATTTTGGCCGCAGCACCCCGGGGGAGGGAACCTACAAATTCAAAGCCCAATGGGGAGCACAGCCGGTGGAGCTGCACTGGGAATACTGGATGGCTGATGGCAAACCTCTGCCTGATCTCAGCCCGAAGAATGCCAAGTTCGATGCCGCGATCCGCATCTGGCAGAAGATTCCCGTGCCTGTGACGCGTGTCATCGGCCCGCCCATCGTCAGGAATATCCCATAAATAGTGGAGCAACGTGTGGAAACTCTGTTTTGGGGCAGCGTGCTGCTCATCTTTTATGTCTATCTCGGATATCCCATGTTGTTGCTGGCCATGCACCGGCTGTTCCGGCGCCAACCTGTACGCAAGCAGGATATCGAACCTGATGTCACGCTGATCATCTCTGCCTATAATGAAGAAGATGTCATCGCCAGGAAGCTGGAAAACAGCCTGGAGCTGGACTATCCGCGCGACAAACTGGAAATTCTGGTGATCTCCGACTGCTCGGATGATCGCACCGATGAGATCGTGGCTGAGTTTGCCGGCAAAGGCGTGAAACTGCTGCGCATGCCTGAGCGTGGCGGCAAAACCGCAGGCCTGAACGCTGCTGTCCCGCAGGCAAAGGGTGAGATCGTCATCTTTTCCGATGCCAACGCCATGTATGACCGCAACGTGGTGCGCGCCATCGTCCGCAATTTTGCCGATGAAAATGTCGGCGCGGTCACCTGTGAGTCCCGCTATGAAATCGATGAAGGCGACACCTCGACTGAAAGCGAAAATCTCTATTGGCGCTATGAGCTGGCGCTGAAGCGGCTGGAAAGCGAGCTCGGCTCCCTCGTCGGCGGCGATGGGGCCATTTATGCCATTCGCCGCTCGCTGTACCGGCGCATGAAACCCTCTGACCTGTCTGATTTTGTCAACCCCCTGCAGATCGTCAGCCAGGGATTTCGCAACGTGTATGAGCCGGAGGCTTTTTCCTTCGAAAAAGGCGGGGAGAGTTTCGACAAGGAGTTCAGGCGTAAGGTGCGCATCGTGAACCGCGCCTGGCGGGGAATGATGAGCATGCGCCACGTGCTCAATCCGTTCCGCTATGGTTTTTTTGCCATACAGGCGCTTTCGCACAAGCTGCTGCGTTGGCTGGTTCCGGCGTTTATGCTGGTGGCGTTTGTGTCGAATATTTCACTGCTGCCGGAGCATATTTTTTATAAATTTACCTTTGCCCTGCAGGTGGTTTTCTATCTCTTGGCTCTGGTCGGGTGGCTGCAATCGCGGCGTGAAGAGATTGCGCGGATGTTCTACATACCGTACTATTTCTGCCTGGTCAACTGGGCAAGCCTGAAGGGAATCATCGAAAACTATACCGGCAGAACCTATACGGTGTGGAACACTGTGCGGGAAAAATAGCCCGGCGCGCCACCCGCTGTGCTGAGCGAAGCAGACTACCGGGAAGGTGCGTTTTTCAGGCACCACGAAGTTCACGATGGACGCGAAGGAAAACAAGCAGAATTGCAGGTACTGATTTGTTCGATACTTCAACATTCTTCGTGCTCTGCAAGACCTTCGTAGTGCAACCCGGCTTCAGCCTGAAGCTGTGTGAACGGAATAACCAGACACTATGCGGACTGATAAAGATAATAATTTTCCATGATGACCTGACACAAGATATTGAAAATTGAATGTTTCGATCTCTTCAAACAGCTTTGTCTGCAACTTTTTTGCTCCAAAAAAATAAATCGCTCGGGTTGAGTTATCAATAAAAAATCAGGTTGGCTTTCTGCAGGATTCATAACTTTTCAGGATACAATGATATTTCGATTCATCAAAATGCGAATGACCTGGATGATCAAGGTCATTTTTTTCTATACAGGCGTTTTTGCTCTCATCCGTAAGTTCCGCCCGAACCGCAAGCTGGCTATTTTGCGCTATCACGCAGTGGTCGATGGCCGGGATAACTATTATGCCAGTCCATCGATCAGTATCTCCCGGCGGCAGTTCGAGCGGCACGTACGCTATTTTGCCAAGAACTACACGATCATCTCTCTCGACGAGGCGGTGAAGAAATTGCGCGCCAAAAAGCCGCTGCCGGCCAATGCCGTGGTTTTTACCTTTGACGACGGCTATGCGGATAATTTTTATGCCCATGAAATCTTGAAAAAATATGGTGGTACCGGCACGTTCTATCTCACCGCCGAGTGCATCGATCGCAAAGAGCCGTTCTGGCTCTCCGAGGTGATCTATCTCTTCCTGCACGGCCGGCGAAATGAGGCCAGCATTCACCTCGACGACGAGGTGTACGAGTATAAGCTGGATAATAAGCTGAAAAAGTGGCGCGCCATTCAGGCCGTGGTCGCATTGATCAAGAGCAACAACCGGGATGTGCGCGAACGCATCCGCAAGCAGTTGCGCGATCAGCTCGAACCGGCGGATTTTGAACGGAAACTCGACGCTGTGATGCTGACGTGGGATCAGGTCCGCACCATGCACGAGGCAGGCATGACCATGGCCGCGCACACGCTGACGCATCTCAACCTGCCCAACGCCGAACCAGAGGACGCCCTGCATGAGATTTCAGGGTGCAAAAAGCTGTTAGAGGAAAAGCTGCAGGCGCCGGTTCTGCATTTTTCCTACCCCAACAGCGGGCCGTACAAGTATTACACCGAAGAAATTCGCGATATGGTTGAGAAGAGCGGTTATCTGTCTTCGACCACCAGTTATGCCGGTTTTGCAGATGAGAACAGCGATTTTTTTGCCATCCGGCGTGTACGCACGGTTTCTTCACTTGTGGAAACCGTGGCCGGGCTGGAGTTGAGCAAGCTGTAATGCCGTGCAGGGAGACGCGGCAGTGGCAAGGGACAGCACGTCATCAATCCATTCGGGTACGCAGGAATACACAGCACAAGCGGGGCTATGAAAAAAGAAATTGACGGCATTCTCGACAGGCTGCGCACCGAGCCGGAGCGATATTTTGGCTCAGCCCAGCCACCGGAGCTGCACATCGTCAAAAAGGTTTGGCGGCCATACAGCCGGGTTTACCGTGTCGAAGCGCGGCAGGGAGGAGCGGTCAGTCGCTTTTTCTGGGTGAAGATGTTTATCATCTCCGAGCGCATCCTGAAAAAAGCCGAGAAACATCTCGCGCGCATCAAAACCGAGTTTGACATAGCGCAGGAGCTCAGCGAGCATTTTACCACGGTCGAGCATATCCACGTCGTGCAGCCGATGGCGCTGTTCCCGGACAAAGCCACAGTGGTGACCTGGGAAAGCCCGGGGGAGCCGCTGAGTACGCTGATAGAAAAAAAAGCGCGTTTGTGGCCGGCGGCGCAGGCGATCGAGGAGATCGAGCAGTACATGCATCTGTCCGGCAAAGCGCTGGCAACCATGCAGAAGCTGACGCGCACCGAGGAGCTGTTCGATCCGGCTGCGTTGCGCGACTATGTCGATATTCGCCTGCAACGGTTGGTGAAAATCCGTTCGGCGCGTTTTTCCGAAGCCATGCGCGAGCAGGTTCTGAACACCTTCGACCGGTTGATTCCGGAGATCCCGCAGGAGCATCTCTGGGTTTGCGGCAAGCACGGTGATTTTGGTGCCTTCAATATTCTCGCCGGTAACGGCGAGGTGACGCTGACGGATTTTACCATGTACGGGCCGGGTTCGCCGTACATCGACGTCAGTTATTTCATCCACCGCTTACGCGGATTTCTGCACAAGCCGACGTACCGGCCGGAGATTATCGCCCGCTTCGAGCAGGCCTTTGTCGATGGTTACGGCGTTCCGGATGTGCGCGAGCATGCCCTGTTTACCCTGAGCATGATCCGGCATGTGACCAACAACTACAGCTCGCTGGCACGCAACCGGATCGGCGGATACGCAAAAATCCCCATGCCGCACAAGCTGTGGTTCAACAAGAAAATTTTTCGCAGTTACCATGCCTGGCTGGAGCAAACCTGCCACAGCCCCGGCTGAGGGCACATTTTTCGAGCGTCAGTGTGCCGTACCACGGAGGCGGGAAAACCCGCTGAGAGATAGGATTTCAAAAGAGAGCTTAGCGAACGGGACTGAGGATGGATACCAAACACCCCCACGAAATACACAGCGAATCGAGTTCACGATACAAAAAATTTCTGGTTATCGGCTATCTCGTTCTCATGGCCAACACCGGCTATCTGGTGACGTTTTATCACGCCACGCTGTTTTATTATCTCAACGTCGCCCTGCATGTCCTGCTTGGCCTGCTGCTGGCTTTGCCCTTTGTTATCACCGGTTATGATTTTCTGAAAAACCATGCCCGGTATGGGCGTGGCTTTGGCCATTTGATGGGCTTTGTCGGTTACAACTCGATGATCATCGCGTTTCTGACCGGAATTTTTCTGGTCATCTTCGGCAAGGACAGCGAGCACGCAGGTGTGTTTTATACCCATACCCTGCTCGGTGTGCTCGGTTGTTACGGCATGATCAGTTCGATCCGCAGAGCCGGCTACCAGATCAGCGTCAACAATGTGTTTTCGCGGGCAGGGCGCTGGGGGTTGGTCTTTTTTCTTGCCGCGGCTCTTTTCCCCGTGTTGGGTATGTTTATCCGCTTTGTCTTTCCGACCACCAATTACGTGATTAAAAACTACGAGAACCTGACCTCGCTGCTGATCCGCGGGGCAGCGGTCGATTCCGACCGGCCGTTTTCGCCCAGCCACGCCCAGACTTCCAGCGGCGGCCCGATCAAACCCGATTTTCTCGTGGACTCGAATACCTGCGGCCAGTCTGGCTGTCATGCGGATATTTTTTCGCAATGGCAGGAGTCTGCGCACAGCGAGCCTGCTGTTAAGGATGACCTGTATGCCGAGGCGTTTACCTGGCTGCAAAGCACGCGCGAAGACAAAAACGTGACCAACCTCTGTGCCGGCTGCCATACGCCCGCACTGCTGTTCTCCGGCAAGGGAGCAGAGCCTGTACAGGCGGTTGCCGGCACGCCTGAGGGGGATACCGGAATCAG
>DRLW01000260.1 GCA_011375275.1 Bacteroidota bacterium | reverse complement strand
TACCGGGGAATACTCCCGGCCGCTGAGGGAGGAAAAGGCCTGCATGCTCGCATCCAGCAGGTCCTGCAGATGAGTCGCGAAGAACAGTTTTTCGGCGGCGCCCCGGCGGGCGGCGAGTTCTTCGTCCGGCTTCAGGCCGATCCCCAGTGGTCTGTCGGGATCGAGCCAGCGTGGTACGCGCGGCCTGGTTTCTCCGAAGATCATGCGCTGCGCACGCGTGGGCGCGGGGATTTCGTCCGCGGCGTTGCCCAGAAACTGCTGCAACAGACCGGCATCCGGCATACGCACGGGTTGCAGGCTCCTCCCGGAAGCGGCCGCATCGATGCTCACCAGGCCGGGCAGCAGGGCAGTCTCCGCTGTTTTCAGGGCGATGGTGGCCAGGTCCACGGCCTGCTGGATGCTGCCTGCATGCAGATGAAAAAACGCATCATGCTCGGGAAGCAGTTCGGCTGGATTTTCGGTGTCGCAAAAATAGAGCAGCACCAGTGGCACCTGCTTTTGCCGCGCTGAGTTGAGCACCAGTGCGAGCAGGTCGCGGGCAGCGGATTGCAGAATGGTCAGCGTGCGCTGGCCGCCGGCGCACAGCCCCATGGCTTCGCCGGTGAGAAACGCTGCGTCCGTACTCTTTCTCAGTTCAGCATACTCCACAGCACTGGTGCCCGCCACACCGCCACTCTGATGCAGCAGAACGGCGTCGCAGCAGCGCGAACCCAGGGTCAGGAGAGCACTGAGGCCGTCGGTAAACTCTGCGGGCTTTTGCTGAAAAGATGTTTGCTGTGCGTTTTTTTTATGAAATAACATGGCTTGGTCTCAGGCTTCAGTCAGGTTCATGCTCAGCGTGCCACTGTCTGCGTTCGTGCTGTCACGTCTGCGAATTGTTGTTTGTCGATCCAGGTTATCGCGCCTGTAGGACAGCGGTAGGTCGCTATTTCAGTCTCCAGTTGGCGCTTGTCCGGATCGATGACCGCGAGGTTGTTGATGATTTCGATCAGGCCTTCCGGTGCATCCGCTGCACAGATGCCGCACCCGGTGCAGGCGACGGCGCACAGCTCGGTGGCCTCATCCCCGGCGAGCAGAGATTTGCACTGTACGATGAGATGCTGGCTGATGGGAATCAGCTCGAACAATCCTTTCGGGCAGATGCGCACACAATCTCCGCATGCGGTGCATGCGCCGGCATCCACCAGCGGCAGGCCGTTTTCCATCATGGTGATGGCGTCAAAATCGCAGACATCTTCACAGTCCGCCAGCCCGAGGCATCCGAAAACGCATCCCTTGAACCCGCCGGTAACAGCAGCCGCGGCCCGGCAGGAGGGATAGCCGTCGTATTCGGCGATCTGTACCGCAACATCGCAGCCGCCTGCGCACAGCAAGCGCGCCACATAGCGCTCTGTCGAGCCGGCATCGATGCCCAGAAAGTCAGCGACAGTGATCGCGGTCTCGGGCCCGCCAACCGGACACTGCCCCGGCTGGAGTTTGCCGGCGACCACCTGCTCGGCAAAGGCCCGGCATCCGGGCATACCGCATGCGCCGCAGTTGGCTCCGGGAAGCAGGTCTGTCACCTGTTCGATGCGCGGGTCTTCATAAACGCTGAGCTTGCGGTTGGCAACGACCAGAACGATCGCCAGCACCAGACTCAAGCCGCCCAGAAAGGCGATACCCTGCAGCAGTTCATTCATCTGTGCGTGTTCCCTTGCTGTTTATTGAAATGCTTCAGCGCGTTTGATCAGGTCTTCGAGACCGGGCTCATTCGGGTCGATCGGCTTGCCGGGATGGATGATTTTCACCGGACAGTTTTCCGCAGATTCGACCAGCTCGCGGAATGTCCCTGCTGTGACGTCTTTGATGTAGGCCTGTTTGTTCTCGTCATAGGCAAACATCAGGTTGTTGCGGTTGATGCACTCGTTGCAACTGGTGCAGCGCGGTGTTTCGATCCAGGCTTCATCGAGGGTGAGACTGTCTTCCTCGTCTTCAGCCCCCGCTGTCTCCTCAGCAGGGCTGGGTTGCCCGGCCTTCTCCGGCCCGGCTGTTGTTTCGCTGACCGTGGCAGCGGGCGGCTGTGGTTGCGTCGCGGGCGGGCTGCCGGCCGGTGCTGGTGGTGCCAGGCTGCTCTGCCCCAGCAGGCCTGCGGCGATATTCGAGACCAGCTCTTCCGCCACTTCGCTGACACTGCGTTCGAGCTGTTTTTCGTATTCCTGCTGCAACTGCGCGCGCATCTGCTGTTTTTCCTCTTCGAATTGCTCGCGCAGCGCTTCGAGCGCCCGGGCAACGTATGAGTTGTTCACTCCACCGGACTCCTGTATCTGCTTCCAGATCAGTGCCTGGCGGTAAACAGCGAGGACAATATCCTGCGTGACCAGCACACGGAACAGGGTGCCACACGGTCCTGCCAGCAGCAGAAAAGGCAGCTTGCCATGGCGCTGCTCCGGTTCAATATTGAGAAACTCTTGCAGCGGTATCATATCATCTGTCCAGGAATTGCGGCGGACAGGCAGGAAATGGTGCGCAAAGCGCGGTTGCAATGCCAGAAAATCGGCCGGTGTGAAGGCGTAGTCCAGCGTGTGCTCCTCGCCGGATTCATCCAGATAGCGTACGCTGCTCGACGACCACGTCGTTGTGACCGAGGGGTTCATGGATATATCGAAGCGTTCGACCAGGGTCGTGCCTGCCGCAGGGTTGTAGAGATACACAGGCGCAAGACGTGCCTCAAAAGCTGCGGCTGACAGCAGATAGGGTGGGAGAGTGCTGTTGCTTTCTTCAGCGCCGAACAGGCTGAAAAGCGCCGGCCCGTCGAGCAGCAATCCCTTGTTGAGTTCTTCGATGAGAGCCGGCAGATGGGAAACCGGAGCCTGCAGCACATAGGCTGTTTGCAGGGCAGTGGCCATGCGTGTAAAAGCTGCGCCCGGCTCCTGGAAGCGCTCTTCCGGCGAAGCAGCGGTGTTTTCGCGCAAGGGCTGGCTCCAGGTCAGGATGATCTTGACCGGCAGATCACTGGACAGAACAGCCAGCAAGCTTTCGCGGTCCACGGCATCAAGGGTAGCGCCGTCAGCATGTACGAGCACAGGCGGAACAGCCCTCAGTTCGTTGTCGCTGAGGTTGAGCAGGCTGAAGTCGGCAAAATAGGCATCGTGTTTTTCCGGATCGTATTTGTTTTCAATCTCCAGGCGGGCAATCTGCAGGGCACGGAAGAAGCTGAGGGTCTGGCGTATGCGCGCATGCATTTTACCCAGAACAGCCGCAGGTGTCTCCGCACCGGTCGAGGCGACTTCCGGGGTGAGCACAGTTTCGCCCCGCTGCAGATGTCGCAGGGCAGAGCGTATGCGCCCCCGGCGCTTTTCATCGAGACGAGGCCCGGAAGCGGTGCTGCGCACCAGCTCGGACAGAGCATCGACGTCGAACGTTTCGCCACTGGTCGAACCCAGAGAAGCCTGCATGTGCTCAGGCGAGGCCGATTCGGGAGAGTTGAGTGCATCTGCCTTGAGGATGTCCTCCAGCCCAATGGCATACTCCTGTGCCTGCATGCGCAGGTCGAAACTGCGCGTCTGCCAGGCATGTTCTAAAAGGTGTTGTGCCAGTATCAGTGCCGTGTCAGTACTGCAGTCAAAAACCCTCTGCCCGGAAAAGTTGAGGTCTTTGAGCTGTTTCGCCAGTTCGCGCAGGCGTTCAGCCGTGGCCTTGTCTGCGCCGGACACGCCGGTTTTTTCCACCGCAGCATCGAGCAGGTGATCGAGCCGCTGGCCCGGGCGCATGCGGGCGAGCTGTTTGATGGCGACTTCCAGGCGCAGCAGGTCACGTCTGCGCTGTTCGCCCTCATCACCGGCGTGATCTCCCTCTTCGATGATGCTGTCGAACAGGGAGCTGAGGCTGCGAATCGGGGGCTGGTCTCTTCTGCTGTCGAGGATGACCGGGTAGTCGTACCGCAGAGCATCGATATCACCGATGCCGGCGAGATGCACGGGCAGGAGGGGCTGCTCAGGCACGGCAGTTTTGAGAGATGAAGGTTTTTGCCCGGTGAGGTAGAACAGCCGTAACGCTCTGTGATCCTCAGGGGGCGCTGCATCCTCCGCATCGGGATTTGCTTCTTCATGCAGAAAAGTCTCTGTTTGCGCCAGAGTCTGTTCCTGCGCCAGGATTTCCTGTATTTCCCGGGTATCCGGCGCCACGGTTTTGTGGATTCCGGCACGGATGCTCTGGGCAAAGGCAATGCTGCCGTTGGTCGCCATGGAGTCGAGAACTTTGTCGATCCCGGCGGCATCGATGCGCTTGTCGGCAAACTGCAGCAGCAGAGAGAGCAGGCCGCCGAGAATTAAGCCTGCCGGGTCTGCATCCCGGCTGCGCTCGTGTGTTGGCAAAAAATAAACCCGGATATTTTTTTCGGTGATGATCTGCCTGAGCTGCCGGGGCAGGCTGCGCCAGAACCCGAGAGACAGAGATGGGTCCTGCAGGAAAAGCAGGGCGCCATCCCGTGCCAGAAAGAGCACATCATCTTCAAGGGTTGTGGTGGCAAAGTCATCGCGCACGAGTATATGCGCTCTTTGGGAAGGCGCGGGGTTTTGCCCTTCCGTACACAGAGTGAGCAGCGTGCGGCCTGTGGTTGTTTCTGTAAATAACGATGTGCAGATATTGAAATAATGTGCAAAAGCAGCAGCAACGCTGACGGCCTGCCTGCGCAGATCGCTACAATGAAACGCGATGGTGGTTGCGGCGCCTCGTTCTGTCTCAGCGCTGGATCCGGTATCCTGCTGCACAGACACGACCTCGGGTACCGGCTCGTTCTGCAGTTCTTCGAGCAGCCGGAGCGCCAGGTTTTGTGTCAGTGTCCCCGGCGATGTCTGCATGACGCCGAGGCGCGGTTTTTCCGACACCGGCAGAGATGGCTGTTCCGGCTGTGCGGCAGCACGCCTGCGCCTTGCGCTCGCCTGTTCCAGCAGGATATGCATTTCTCTCTTCAGCCGGGAGCGCTCGGGTGATGGCGTTCGAGTCAGAACCATCACCTGTTTCATGCCCCGAACTGCCTCGATCAGCTCGCGGCCGGGCAGCGGGTGCGCGCGCGTCAGGGAGATCAGGGCAGGGGCATTTTCAGACTGCAAAGCTGCTTTTCGCAGCTCCGGCCTGTCGCAGGCGGGGAAAAGCAACGCGGTTTTGCGTGTTGTGCTTTCGTGAATATCGAGCGAATTATACTCTCTCCCGGTCAGCTCGCCGAACTCGCGAAAAGCTCTTTCGATGAGAACGGGCAGGTCTTGTGCCAGAGCTGTTTTGCAGGTTTGGATGGAAAAACTATCCCTTCGTGGCAGGAGCGGACGGGTATCGCCGAAAATCTCTTTCTGATTTTTCGTCGCTGCAGGTACGGTTTCGTCTGCAGCCATGAGGTACTC
>DRLW01000259.1 GCA_011375275.1 Bacteroidota bacterium | reverse complement strand
TTTTTTTGAACCGCAAAGGCGCCAAGGCCGCGAAGAAAAAGTAAGGTGAAATGCTGAAAATCGCTGGTACTGACTTTGTTTACTCATCTGATCTCTTCGCGCTCTTCGCGTCTTGGCGGTGAAAACAATAGACATCCCGGCTTCAGCCCATATCAGACACCATACGAGCAAATTTACAAATCACAATGCGATTCGCATTTTTGGGCGCTGTCGATATCTGCAACCGCGGGTAGCGTTCTCTTTGCCGCTGATCCTGCTCAGGGCTCATTCCTGTGTGGCAACCGCGGCGTTGCCATTTTTGCCATTCTCGATTTCATCGAACTTCACGGAAACGATCTTCGACACGCCGGGTTCTTCCATGGTGATGCCGTAGAGCTGGTGCGCAGCAGACATGGTCAGCTTGTTGTGCGTCACCACGATGAACTGTGTGTTGTCGGAAAATTTTTTGATCGCTCCGGTGAAGCGGGCGATATTGGCATCGTCGAGCGGGGCATCGACCTCATCGAGGATACAGAACGGGCTTGGTTTGACCAGATAGATGGCGAATAACAGAGAGATCGCGGTCAGGGTTTTTTCCCCGCCGGAAAGCAGCGCCAGGGAACCGAGACGCCGGCCCTTGGGGCTCGCTTCGATGATCACTTCGGCTTCCAGGGGGTCATCGCTGTCCAGGCGCAGGTCAGCAAGACCATTCTCAAAAAAGCTCTTGAACACCTGAATGAAATTCTCGCGGATTTTGGAGAACACCGAATTGAACCGCTCATGCGCCGTGCGGTTGATCACCTTGATGGTTTCCTTCAGGTTGGCCTCGGCGTTGAGCAGGTCATCCCGCTGTGAGAGCAGAAAATCCAGCCGCTCTTTTTCCACCTCATAATCTTTCAACGCCAGCATGTTCACAGGCCCCATGGAACGCAAACGCTGTTTGAGCTCGTTGATGCGCTTCGATGTAGCCTCTTCATCCAGCTCTTCGGGCGGCGTGTGCGATTCGAGCTCGAACTCATAGGATTCGCGGATATGCTCGATCAGATTGCTGCGATTCATACTCAACTCAGACAGGCGCAGCTCTGTTTTGTGCAACTGCTCGGAGAGTTCATCCCGGCGCTGGCGCACGCCCTTCAGAGATTTGTCGATCTCATCCACAGCTTCCTTGCGCGTGCGGTACTCGCTTTCGATCCGGGCGATGACCTCTTCCAGCTCTTTACGCTCGGCAAAATCTTCCTGCAGCAGGCTGCGCAGCTCATCGATGCGTTCGCCCAGCTCTTCGACGCGGTGCGTGGCAGCGATGATCTCCTCCTCGCGCTGGCGCTGTGCGGCAGCGATCTCCTGCTCCGTCGTCTCCAGCCGCTCAAGGGTATTGCGGATCGATTTGATCTCACCCTGTTTGGCCACAACTTTGAGATGCAGATCACGGGCTGCTTCCTGCTTTTCACGCAAGCGTGATTCCAAAGCCTGCAGTTCTTCGCGCCATGCTTTGTACTTGCTGTCCAGCTCCTCTTTCTGGCTCTCAAAAGCGGAAAGCGAAGGGCTCAGGTCGGCCAGCGCATTCTCAGCAGCCGCATAATCTTCCTCGATCGCCAGCTTCTCTTTTTTCAACTCTTCCTGCTGTTCCTGGCTGCGTTTCTGCTCCACCTGTGCTTTGCCGAGGGCAACTTCGACATCCTGCAGCAGTTTTCTTTTTTCCTGCAAACGGCGCTGGTCGGCGGCAGTTTTTTCCTGCAGCTCACGCACGCGGTGCTGCAGGCGCTGGTGTTTGTCTTCGCTCTCTGCCAGCTTTTCTTCCAGCCCGGCGATCTCCTGCTCGAGCTCATCAGCCTGTGCTTTGCGCCCGAGGATGCTGGATTCAGCATCGCCCTTGCCGCCGGCGCGGATGCCACCCCACGACCAGGCCACCTCGCCATCCAGCGTCACTACAGCCAGGCGCTGCTGCCCGGCCCGGGAAATGATCTCCCGTGCCGTGGCCAGCGTATCCACTACCAGCGTGTCCGCAAGCAGGCGGCTGAAAACCGGTTTGAGACTGTCATCGCCGCGCACGAAATCCACCGCTTTGCCGAGCACGCCGGGCAGGGTGAGCAGTTTTTCCGTAACCGCAGAGCTGTCGCCTGTGCCATCCCATTCTTTGGGCATCACGGTCACGCTGCCTTTGCCGGCTGCGCGCAGCTCATCGAAAACGCCCTGCGCCTGATCCAGCCCATCGACGATGACAGCTACGGCCATATCAGCCAGCGCCGCTTCGATGGCCGGACGGTAGCGCGCATCGACTGCAATCATATCACCGACAGTGCCGTGGACCGCGGCCGGACCATCGTTTTTCTGCAGCAGATGGCGCACGCTCTCAGGGTAATCTTCATAATTATCGAGCAGAGAGCGCAGCAAAGCCAGGCGCTCGCGCCGGGCGCTGATCTGACCCTTCAGCTCGACGATGGTGGATTTGGTCTTGTTGATCTCCTCGGTGAGTTCGTCGAGATCACGCGTGGAGGCGGAAACAGCCTCCTCGAGGTCAGCGACAGTCGCCTGCAAGGTGCTCTTTTGTGCAGAGAGCTCTGTGCTCGTCTCCTTTGCCCTGGCGATCTCCGCTTCGAGCTTGCGCTGCTCCTCTTCGATGTTGAGCACCTGCTGAGAAAAATAGGCGATCTGTGTGCGCAGGCGTTCTTCTTCCTTTTTGACTTCACCGACATCTTCCATGCGCTTGAGGCGGGCGTCTTCGAAGACTTCGCCTTCGCTGCGCTTTTTCTGGTAGGTCTCCTGAAACTCCTGCAGCTCCTGCTGGGCTGCCGCCAGTTCTGTGTTCAGTTCGTTGAGGGCCTCTTCCGCATCGCTGAGATCATCGCGCAGGCCTTTTTTCTCCTGCTGCAGGTCTTTCTCGCGGACCTGCAGAGACTCGATTTCTTTCTTGGCGCGGTGGCGGGCATTTTCCGAGGCAGTAACGCGCTCCTGACTGACGAGAATTTCTTCTTCTTTTTCCTGAATTTTCCGCGACAGCGCCAGCAGAGTTTGCTGTTGCGACGTCAACTGCTTTTCGATTTCGAGAATCTCGCGCTGTTTTTCTTCAATTTCCGCCTCACGCGTGCCCAGCTTGCTGCTGATCTCCGCGCGCTCGATCATCAGTTTTTTGCGCGTTTCCGCCAGGGGCCCGGCCTCGGCCTTGTTTTTGGCCAGAAACCACGCTGAGTAATCGAGCTCGAGAGCGCGCAGCTCGTCGCTGTAGTTGCGGTAACGCTGTGCTTTGTTGACCTGCCGGCGCAGGCTGGCCGTGGTTTTCTCCACCTCGCTGATGATATCGGACAGGCGGGTGAGGTCCTGCTCCGTGGCTTCGAGCTTGCGGAAAGCCGCTTTGCGGCGCAGCTTGTACTTGGTGACCCCGGCAGCCTCTTCGAAAATCTGCCGGCGTTCCTCCGGCTTGCCGTTGAGGATTTTCTCCACCATGCTCAGCTCGATGACCGAGTAAGCATTCGCGCCCATACCGGTATCCATAAACAGATCGATGATATCCTTGAGGCGGCAGACAGAGTTGTTGATCAGGTACTGGCTTTCGCCGCTGCGGAACAGCCGCCGGGTGAGCACCACCTCGCTGTACTCGATGGGCAAGATATTCTTGGTGTTCTGTATGGTCAGGGAAACCTCGGCCATGCCCAGTGGTTTTTGCGCGCGCGTGCCATTGAAGATGACGTTCTGCATGTTTTCACTGCGCAGAGTGCCGGCCTTCTGCTCGCCGAGAACCCAGCGGATGGCATCGACGATATTACTCTTGCCGCAGCCATTAGGCCCGACGATCGCTGTCATACCATCGTGGAACCGTACTTCCGTTTTTTTGGCGAATGATTTAAAACCAAAGATTTCAAGACGCGATAAATACACTCAACCCTCCCGGGTTTTTCACTGTCACAGCGCTCATCCCGTGAGCGCCCGGAAATTTTTCATCAATCATGCGACGGCTTGCTGCATCCATCGCAAAAACAGCGCGAAGCGCTTTTCAAAAATGCCACCTTCAGCGCAGCAGGGCGGCGTAATATTCGATATAGGCAAAAAGAGCCCGATCATGGTTATAATAGAAAGCAACACTGCCTGCTACACCCGCGATCAACAGGACACAAATAAGCACAGCCCTGCTCGTGGGCAACACATAGAGCACCCGAATACCCCGAATGATCCGGATGACATGCCAGAGCACCGTCGCTGCCGCGATGCCGACAACCGGTGTGATGAAATTGCCTTCGACCAGCAAGCGATAAAAAATCGGCGCGATGAACGCCAGCGGCAGATAGCAGGTTGCGGACCAGACGAAAAAGGTGAAAAACTGCATCCAGGGTAAATTT
>DRLW01000258.1 GCA_011375275.1 Bacteroidota bacterium | reverse complement strand
TGTGCTGCGATACGCGAGGCCGTACCACCGATGTGGAAGGTCCGCAGCGTGAGCTGTGTTCCCGGTTCGCCGATTGACTGCGCAGCCATGACACCTACGGCCTCACCGATGGTCACCATGTTGCCGGTTGCCAGGTTGCGACCATAACACTTGGCGCAGACACCACGCTCCGACTCGCAGGTGAGCACCGAACGAATATAGACGGATTCGATACCGGCATCGGAAATCTGATCAGCCTTTTCCTCATCGATGAGCTCGCCGGATTCGATGATGATGTCTCCGCTTTCAGGATCATAGACATCCTCAGCAGCAACTCGCCCGAGAATCCGGTCGCGAATCGGCTCGATGACCTCTTCGCCTTCTTTCAGATCACCGATACGCAATCCGAGAATAGTACCACAGTCAATACCGGTGATGATCACATCCTGAGCCACGTCCACGAGGCGGCGGGTCAGATAGCCGGCATCCGCGGTTTTGAGCGCTGTATCAGCAAGGCCCTTACGGGCGCCGTGGGTCGAGATGAAGTATTCCAGCACTGACAAGCCTTCGCGGAAGTTTGCCGTAATCGGGTTTTCGATGATTTCACCCATCTGGCCGGTCATCTTTTTCTGCGGCTTGGCCATCAGACCGCGCATGCCCGCGAGCTGGCGAATCTGCTCCTTGGACCCCCGCGCGCCGGAGTCAGCCATCATATAGATCGGGTTAAACCCTCCCTCGGCAACCGAGAGATGGTCGAACATCTTTTCAGCGATATCGCTGGTGGCATGAGTCCAGATGTCGATGATCTTGTTGTAGCGCTCACCGTCGGTGATGATACCATTTTCATACTGCTTCTGAATGGTCTCGACCTTTTCATAAGCTTCAGCCAGGAGCTTCGGCTTCTCTTCCGGGATGAGTACATCTTCGACGCCGACCGTTACACCTGAGCGCATGGCATGGGTGAAACCGAGACGCTTGAGTTCATCGAGGAAGTCAGCACAGAACTTATTGCCAAAGCGCTTGTACACGTCGGCAATGATTTCTTCGATTCGCTTCTTGGTCAGCATTTCGTTGATGAAGTCCATGCCTTCAGGCACGATGCCGTTGAAGATGATCCGTCCTACCGTGGTCTTCAAAATACCTTCCGGGAAACGGACATCGATTTCAGCATGCAGGCCGAGCTTGCCGTTATTGTAAGCGATCAGGGCTTCATCCGGGCTGGAAAAGCGCTTGCCCTCGCCGAGGTCGCCTTTTTTCTTTTTGGTGATATAGTACAGACCCAGTACGATATCCTGACTCGGAATCGCCAGAGGCCGGCCGCTTGCAGGCGAGAGAATATTGTGGCTGGCCAGCATCAGCAGACGGGTTTCGATCTGCGCATAATAAGACAGAGGCAGGTGAACAGCCATCTGGTCGCCGTCAAAGTCAGCGTTGAACGCTGCACAAACCAGCGGGTGGATCTGGATCGCCTTGCCTTCCACCAGAATCGGCTGGAACGCCTGAATGCCGAGACGGTGCAGCGTCGGGGCGCGGTTGAGCATAACCGGATGGTCCTGGATGATGTCCTCGAGCAGGTCCCAGACTTCCGGGCTGCGCTTGTCCACCATTTTCTTGGCGCTCTTTACGGTCTTGACCATGCCATACTGTACCAACCGGCGGATGACGAAGGGCTTGAACAGCTCCAGCGCCATCTCTTTGGGCAGACCGCACTGATGCAACTTGAGCTCCGGGCCTACGACGATAACCGAACGGCCGGAATAGTCGATACGCTTGCCGAGCAGGTTTTGACGAAAACGGCCCTGCTTGCCGCGCAGCATATCGGAGAGAGACTTGAGCGGGCGATTGCCGTCACCGCGGACCGCGGCAGCCTTGCGGCCGTTATCAAAGAGGGCATCGACAGCTTCCTGAAGCATGCGTTTCTCGTTGCGAAGGATGACTTCAGGCGCTTTGATCTCCATCAGTTTTTTCAGGCGGTTGTTGCGGATGATCACGCGACGATACAAATCGTTGAGGTCTGAAGTCGCAAAACGGCCACCTTCCAGAGGAACCAGAGGGCGCAACTCCGGCGGGATGACCGGAATCACGGACATGACCATCCACTCGGGGCGGTTCTGACTCTTCTTGAATGCTTCCACAACTTTGAGGCGCTTGAGCGCATCGTTTTTGCGCTGGTGCGAGGTCTCGTTTTTCGCAATCGTGCGCAGCTCGCGGGAGAGTTTATCGACCTCGACGAGCTTGAGCAGATCGACGACCGCCTCGCCGCCGATCTTGGCGGAAAAAGGCTGCATCTCTTCGCCATCTTCCGAAACCGGCAAGGCGCTTTCGGCTTCCTTGCTTTCGATCTCGTAGTAATCTTCCTCGGTGAGCAGCTCGCCGCGTTTCAGGCCGCTGTTGCCGGGATGGATGACGACATAGGATTCATAATAAATGATGCGTTCGAGATCTTTCGGGCTGATACCGAGAATATAGCCGATCTTCGATGGCAGAGATTTCCAAAACCAGATGTGCACCACCGGCACGGCCAGGCTGATATGGCCCATGCGCTCACGCCGTACGCTTTTGGTCGTGACTTCTACCC
>DRLW01000257.1 GCA_011375275.1 Bacteroidota bacterium | reverse complement strand
TGCCGGGACATCATGAAATCGGAGTAAAACTTCGCGATAATTTTCTATTCAGGGACTGGCATGCTAAAGAATACGACGACAAGGTTGCGCCTCGGCGGGGCGATCGGTTTGCTGGGCGTTGCTGGTTTTTTCTGGTTGCAGAACATGACGCCAAGCATCGAATTGATGCGCATGAAATTGAGCCGGGAACAACTGCTGCAAAAAGCGGATGCTGATTTTGAGCGCACGGAATTTGCGGATTTCCCTCTGAGCCGGAGCTTTGAATTCAGTTTGAATAGGCCGCTGTATCGCTATGCCATCAGCCACCGCGATTCCCTGCCGGAAAAACATCCCCTCCCTCTGGTCGAATTCAAATATGAGCGCAAGGGCGAAATTACCCTGCCTGATGGCTCAAAACGTGAGGTGACCTACTCGGCGACGTACTCAGGCTCAGGTCACATGCTGGGTGTGTCCCGCGCATTTCCACGGGCAGATACCACGACTTCCATCAGTTTCAGCGCTGCAGTCGAGCGCGCCAAGCAGTTTCTCTTTGCCGCTGCTTTTGATACCTCGGATATGCGGCTCGAGCAAAACAGCTTGTTTTATAAAAACAATCGCCAGACCTATGATTTCGTCCTGTCGCGCACTGTGACCGGCAGCCATGGTGCTCTCAAGGGTGAGCACAAAGTGACCATCGCCAGTGGCAAAGTCATCGAATTCGACTGCACGATCGAGCCGGTCGTCAGCAACACTTCAGACCAATGGAGTGCGAGTGATATTGTGATGATCGCGCTGACAGTGCTGATGGTACTGTCAGCTTTTATCATTTCCCTGAGCGTGATCGTGAAGAAGAACCGGCGCGATGAGCTCGATTACGCGCACAGTAAGGTGATTGCGCTTGCTGGTGGGGTCTTGATCACTGTGACTATCGCTGTCAGCTCGTGGGGGGAGTGGGCTGGTCTGTTACTCGGAGCGCCCCTTGGCGGGCTGTTTGTTGCCATGTCTGTTCTGGCGCTTTTTGCCCTCGGAGAGTCGGTTGCACGGGATGTATGGCCGGAAAAGCTGCAACTTTCGGACGCGTTGTTCAACCGTCATTTTCGCATTCGCGAGCTGGGTGACAGCATCCATGCTGTGTTGCTGGCCAGTGGTTTGACGCTGTTTTGGTATGGATGTGCGCAGTATTTTTTGGAACAGAGATTCGACATCTATGTTTCAGATACCTCTCCCTTCTGGGTGCTCAAGAGCACAGCAGCCCGGGTGCTTTCCCTTGCTTCCCTTTCCAGTAACAGCCTGCTCGCCTGGGCCATGTTTCTGGTATTTTTTCCTGCCTGGCTTGCGGGAAAACTGCCGGACAGGAAAAAATGGCTCCCGCTTTTTACCGTTTTTCTGCTCATACTGTCTTTGATGCCGAGCGTGGTGCGCCCTTTCAGCGGAGCACTTGCACTCACCTCAGGCGGCGCTGTGGCAATTGCACTGCTGGTTGCCAAAAGCTCTGTCATCGCACCGTTGCTGGTGTTGCTGATCGTCTTCACCCTGCGGGATTTTGGTTTTTTGCTGATTTTGCCCGATGCGTTCTCCGATATGTTTTTGTCCGGCATGATCGCCGGCATGGTTCTGCTCTGGGTCGTTGGTGTTTATCTGCAACACAGCGGTGTGCCTGTGCAGGAGGTGGGGCACTACGTTCCGGACTACTTCAGCCGCATCGCCGAGCGGGAGCGGGTACGCAAGGAGCTGGAGATCGCCCGCAATGTGCAGATGCGTTTTTTGCCTGATGCGATTCCGGATGTCTCCGGGCTGGAAATCGCCAGCATTTGCCGCCCGGCGACTGAGGTCGGCGGCGATTATTACGATTTTCTGCACGTGGATCAGGACTGGTTCGGTGTGGTCATCGGCGATGTTTCCGGCAAGGGTGTTTCAGCGGCGTTTTATATGACCATGGCCAAGGGGATCATCAAAACACTGGCCAGAACGATCCGGACGCCGGCGAGATTGCTGAGTGAGATGAACGCTGTTTTTTTTGAAAATTCACCGCGCCAGGTTTTCATCAGTGTGATCTATGGTGTCTTTGATTTGAAAAACCGCAAGCTGCACTTTGCCCGTGCCGGGCATAATCCCCTGATCGTGCACAAAAAACATTCGGGTGCGCCGGAAAAACTGCACCCAAAGGGCATTGCCATTGGTCTGGCAGAGGCAAAGAAGTTCGATACCATTATCGAAGAGCGGTCGATCCCGATCCAGCCGGGAGATGTTTTCGTTTTTTATACCGACGGTATCTCAGAAGCCATGAACAGCGCTGATGAAATCTTCGGCGAGGAGCGCCTCGCTACATTGATCATGGACAATGCACATCTCTCCGCACAAGCCCTGCTCGATATTATTCACGAAGAAATCACGCGCTTTGAAGAAAACACCCCCCAGCATGATGATTTCCCCATGATCATCGTCAAAGTCGCCCGGGAATGAGCACTGCCATCATTGCCGGGCCTTTTCTTGCCAGCCCCATAGCCTGCCTGTTTCATCTGCCCCCCCGGGCGCATCGCTCATCACTCTTTCCCTCCCCAGGCCCGGAACGGAACGCCGAAATACACTCCGAACTCAGGATAAAACGCCCGTAGTGCACGATTCATCGCGCCCGCCAGCCGCACAAATCAAGATCCAATAACAGAAAAACTCTGCGTCCCCAGCGCCCCCGCGAGAGAAAAAAGGACTTGCAGTAGCAGCAGTGCAGGAATGCACAAGCAGAGCGACCATCCCCCAGACAAGCCAAAACGTTCGTAGTGCACGCTTCAGCGTGCCCCCAAATCGCACAAGGCAAACAACCAACAACAAAAAAACTCTGCGTCCCCAGCGCCCCCGCGCGAGAAAAAAAGGATTTGCAGAAGCAGCAGTGCAGGAATGCACGTACTAAGTGACCATCCCCCAGACAAGCCAAAACGTTCGTAGTACACGCTTCAGCATGCCCCCAAATCGCACAAGGCAAAAACCAAAAAACCAAAAAACTCTGCTTCCCCCGCGCCCCCGCGAGAGAAAAAAAGAGTTGCAGTCGCCGCGGCAGTGGTGCACCCTGACAGGATCTCATCTTGTCCGGCACGTGCCTGAGTCCGGGAGATTCCGGTCTTCCCCTGCGGGGAAACCGGAATGACTGTTCTGGGGTAGGCACATGCTGTTGTCATGCCGTCTGGTTGAAAAAATGCAACCGTGCTGAGTTAAGTGGATAACCTGGTTCCCGGCCGGGATAAAGCATTGATGCTCAAAGACGATACATATCAAAAACTATCCCGGTTTGTTTCCGGGATACTGCCTCATGTATGCAGACCGCCAAAACTGAAAAGCCCCACGTGGTGTTTTTACTCATCATCGGGAACCAAAGGGCTGTGATTGAAAAACTCCTGACGGGGCACTTTGCAGGCTGACGTTTTTCATATCTGGGCTCACAATCGTCATGGATGACAACCGAGCATGGTACAGGGAAAAAAAGAGATTATCGAAAAATTAGTTGTCGAGGAAGGCATTGAGACCGTTGATCTCGGGAAAATCGGTT
>DRLW01000256.1 GCA_011375275.1 Bacteroidota bacterium | reverse complement strand
TTATTGTTGACGACAACAGGCACGAAACCCGTCGGGGCGACCCGCCGGTCGCATACGGAATGATATCGTCAACAACCCCAAAAATTGGGCCGGGGACAACTATCATTTTTAAAACCCTCAACAGCGACGGATTTACAAAGCGATGATTTCCAGGCCCATGCGATCTGAGGAAGCGCCGGGGATTTTTTTATCAGCAAAGTATAGCGAATAAAACGCTTGTGGCAGGTCAGCCGGCAGGTCACAGTTGTTGCAGAAAGGGATTGTTCAGCTTTTCAAAGCCTACCGTGGTCACTTCACCGTGGCCGGGCAAGAGCTTCATGTTCTGCGGCAGGGTCAAAATTTTCGTTCGGATGGTTTCCATGAGCTGGGGATACGAAGCGCCGGGCAGATCCGTGCGTCCAATCGAGGCCTGAAATATCACATCACCCACCACGGCATGCTCCTTTTCGACCAGCGTCACAGAGCCCGGAGAATGTCCGGGAGTGTGCAGCACGCTCACCTCCTGCTGGCCGAAGCGGATGGTATCGCCCTCTTTCAACCAGGCATCGATCCTGGGTAACCCGGCTGAACGCAGCCCAAACATGCGCGCCATCACATCGACATTTTTGAGTATTTCCTCATCATCCGGGTGCATGCTCGTCTTCAGGCCGGTTCTCTCCTGAAACTCCTTCAGCTTTAAAATATGATCGATGTGAGCGTGGGTAATGATGATTTCCTGTGCGTTCAGCCCGAGACGCTTCATCACTTCGAGCAGGTGCTCCGGTTCATCACCGGGATCGATAATCAAAGCGTCGAGAGTGTTTTCATCATAGAGAAAGTAGCAGTTCATCCCAAAGGGACCGACAGAAATTTTTTCCCACTTCATGGCTCAGTGCGGCCTCTTTTTTGTGCGTAGTTTTCCAGTTTTTCAACGATCTGAGCGCTGACCCCATACGTTCCCAGGCAATCCGGGATACGGTCACGCAGGTGCAGATCGGAACCGCCGGTGATCAGCAGCCCGAAACGCCTGGCGACATCGAGCAAAATCTTTTGAGCAGCAGGGGAATGACGCGGATGCCAGATTTCGATGCCATCCAGCCCGGAGCGACTGAGCAGGCGCATCCGGTCAACCGTGACATCTTTACCCGGATGGGCCAGCACCGCGATGCCACCAGCCTGATGAATATGCCGGATCAGCTCTTCGGGAGCCTGCACGCTCTTGGCGATGCATGCCGGCTTGCCATCACCGATCCAGTAATCGAATGCAGCCTGATAGCTTCCGATGACGCCACTTTCAACCATGGCGCGGGCGATATGCGGCCGCCCGATTGCACCGTCGCCGGCGATAGAGCGCACGAGATCAAACTCGACACGCAAGCCATAATGCTCGAGCTTTTCGAGAATGCGCTGCGCGCGTGTGTAGCGCGTACCCTGCAGACTTGTAAGCCATTCAGAAAAGTCCCGATCTTCCGGATCAAAAAAGTAGCCGAGGATATGGACTTCGGTACCATCTAATTCTGTGCTGAGTTCGACACCGGGAACGACGCGTATGCCATAGTTGCGCGCGGCAGCGATGGCCGGCAGTACGCTCTCGATGCTGTCATGGTCTGTAACCGCGATCACCGACAGGCCTGCTGTTGCGCAGGCAGCGACGAGTTCCATCGGTTCGAGCTCGCCGTCACTGGCGGTCGTGTGCATGTGCAAATCGGCAAAAACCGGTTTCTGTCCGTTCGTTTGAGTATTCATTGCAATCCTGTTTCAGTTCTCTGCCGGGCACAGAAAGCGTTCGTCGCGGCTGGAGGTACAGATGAAAAGAACGCGATTTTTCATGTTTGCGGGGATGCTTCCCTGGGTGAGGGCAAGCTCGCCTTGCACACCCATATACTGATTTCATACAAGATCAGCAAGGGGAGTGCGAGCGCCATCTGTGTAAAAATGTCCGGAGGTGTGATGATCGCAGCCAGCACAAAAATGCCGACAATAGCATACTGTCGCTTATCGCGCATGAACTCCGGAGTCAGCAAACCGAGGCGTGTCAAAAAATAAGCCACGATCGGCATTTCGAAAACGATGCCGAACATGAGGATGAGAAGAGTAAAAAAACCGAAGTATTCCTTGATATCGATCACAGCCGCCAGGGTTTCGCTTTGGAAACCGAGCAAAAAATTCAGGCCAAAGCGGATGACAAAAAAATAGCAGAACGAGGCGCCCAGGAGAAAAAATACCGTCGAGGCAAAAGCCAGCCGGGGAATGAATTTACGTTCTTTTTCGAGCAGGCCGGGTGAGACGAACTTCCAGAACTGGTAAAATACGATCGGCGAGGCCAGCAGCAGACCGGCGAGCAGGGAGAGCTTGATCCGGATCATGAAACCCTCAGTGGGCGAAAGAAAAATCAACTGGCTGCGAGGGGCAATCGTAGCGCCGTCTTCGCCGATGACCTCAGGCTGCATGGCCACAGCCTGCTCAAAAGGCCTCTGGATGACGCGCAGGATGTAGTCTGAGAAAAAAAACGAAATCAACGCTGCTAGGCCGATGGCGACGATGCTTTTAAACAGGCGCCAACGCAGCTCCTCGAGGTGTTCGAGGAATGGCATTTCATCGGTTTCCGGCTCCTGATTTTCCGGTGCCTCATGTCCGGCATGAGGGCGACCTTCTCTGGCTTGGGTTTCTTCGTTCACAATCCACGCAATTCGTTGATAAATTCCTGTTTATCTTGAAATTTTCTATAGACCGAGGCAAAACGCACATAGGCAATTTCATCCAACTCGCGCAGCGCATCCATGACCATGTTGCCGATCTCGATCGTGGGGATTTCACAGGCGTGATCATCGCGGATTTTCAGCTCGATCCGGTCCACAATCGCCTCGATGTCCTGGGTGGAGACTGCGCGTTTTTTGCAGGCCAACTGCACTCCCGAGCGAATTTTATCGCGATTGAACAGCTCCCGCCGGCCATCGCTTTTGATAACCATCAGCGGTTCTTCTTCGATAAATTCCCGCGTGGTAAAGCGACGTCCGCACTCGCTGCACTCCCGCCGGCGCCGGATAGCCCGGCCGTTGTTGCTGTTGCGAGAATCGAGTACTTTGCTGTTGGGATAGTTACAGTATGGGCATCTCATAGGCGCACCTACTCTGCTTCCGCATTGTTTTCGTCCTCAGTGTACAGAGGAAAACGCTCGCACAGGTCCAGAACCTGCGCACGAACCATGTCGATGACCGTCTTATTCTTTGCCCCGGACAGCACTTTGTCGATGAGAAACGCGATCTCGCGCATCTCATCTTCTTTCATACCGCGGGTGGTCATCGCCGCCGTACCGATACGGATGCCGCTGGTCACAAAGGGACTCTCGGTATCATAGGGCACCATATTTTTGTTCACAGTGATGCCTGCTTCCTCCAGCGCTGCCTCCGC
>DRLW01000255.1 GCA_011375275.1 Bacteroidota bacterium | reverse complement strand
ATTCCCCGGCTTCCAAAGAACTTAAAAATGGCAGCGTCGAAGCGAATAAACTGACGGAAGCGAAAATTTCACCGCCAGTGGATACGGATAAGAACTGATGAAAAAACCTCTGGTTTTGCTGACCAACGATGACGGTATTTTTGCGCCTGGGTTGTATGCATTGCACCAGGCGATCAGCGAGGTGGCTGAGGTCGCGGTTGTGGCGCCGGATACGGAACGCAGCGCAGCCGGCCACGCCATCACCATCGCCAATCCTCTGCGTGTGAGCTCTTTTGAAAAGAATGGTTCTTTTTTCGGCCATGCCGTCAACGGTACGCCGGCGGATTGTGTCAAGATCGCCTATTATTCGATCCTCGAGCGCAAGCCGGATGCCGTGATCTCCGGGATCAATTTCGGCTCCAATACCGGCATCAATGTGCTCTATTCCGGCACGGTCTCGGCAGCCACGGAAGCCAATATCCTCGGCATTCCCTCCTTCGCCGTGTCGCTGACGACATACACGAATCCCAACTTCAAGCCAGCGGCTGATTTTTCCGTCCGGCTGCTGCGGCATATTCTCGAAAACAAACTGCCCGAAGGTACATTTCTCAACGTCAATGTGCCCAATGTTGCGCATGAAAGCGAGCTGGCCGGGGTGAAGGTTACACGCCAGGGCAAATCGAAATACAAAGATAACTATGATCGCCGCACGGATCCGCGCAAGCATGTGTACTACTGGCTGACAGGCTACAAGCTGGATGCGGATGAGGAGGACGACGTCGATGATGTTGCCATCAGCAAAGGATATATTTCCGTGACGCCGTTGCAGTATGATATGACGGCGTACGAGACCCTCGATACTCTCAAAAAATGGACATTTGATTGAACCCAGCAGCGAGCTTTTGCCTGTGAAACACGACGATTTGATACTCATCCTCGACTTTGGATCGCAGTACACGCAACTGATCACCCGTAAAGTGCGGGAATTGGGTGTGTACAGCGAGATCAAGCCGTATTTTTTTTCTATAGATGAAATTCGTGCCCTGGCTCCCCGGGGCATTATTTTAAGCGGCGGCCCGGACAGCGTTTACGCAGATGGCGCACCCAAGCCTGATCAACGCCTGTTTGAGCTGGGCATCCCGGTGCTGGGCATTTGCTACGGCATGCAGATTATGACCGATTTTCTCGGCGGCAAGGTAGCGCCGGCCTCACATCGGGAATATGGCCGCGCCAGCCTGCAGATTCTCGACCATGAGCCGCTTTTTCTCTCCCTCGGTGAAAGCACGCAGGTGTGGATGAGCCACGGCGATCGTGTCGAGGTGTTACCGGAGGGCTTCCGCACCATCGCGCAGACAGATAATGCCCCGCATGCTGCGATCGCAGATGTGGGCAGAAGGCTGTTCGGCCTGCAATTTCACCCGGAGGTTTCCCACACGGAACAGGGCAAAACCCTGCTGCACAATTTTGTCATCGGTTTGTGCGGGTGCTCGGCGACATGGACACCGGAGAATTTCATCGAAGAGAACACGCGCGCCATCCGCGAGCAGGTTGGTGACGGGCACGTGATCTGCGCCCTGTCCGGCGGGGTGGATTCAGCCGTTGCTGCGGCGCTGGTGAAAGAGGCGATCGGTGACCGGCTGCATACGATTTTCGTCGATACCGGCCTGATGCGCCAGAACGAGGGGCAGGAGGTGGATGCACGTTTTTCCGAGCTTTTCGGGCCGGGCTTCCGCGCTGTGCACGCAGGTGAGCGTTTCCTCGCCAAACTGGCGGGTGTTGCTGATCCGGAAAAGAAGCGCAAGATCATCGGCGAGGAGTTCATCCGGATTTTTGAGGAGGAAGCCAATAAACTCGATGAGGTTGAGTGGCTGGTGCAGGGCACCCTCTACCCGGATGTTATCGAAAGCATCTCGCCAGCAGGCGGCCCCTCGGTGACGATCAAGACCCATCACAATGTCGGCGGGCTGCCGGAGAAAATGCACCTGAAGTTGATCGAGCCCCTGCGCGAGCTGTTCAAAGATGAGGTGCGCAATGTCGGGCGCAGCCTCGGTCTGCCGCAGGATATTCTCGGCCGCCATCCGTTCCCCGGGCCGGGACTGGCAGTGCGAATCCTCGGAGAGATCACTCCGGAGCGCGTTGCTACGTTGCAGCAGGCAGATGCGATCTTCATCCAGGAGCTGCGCAACAGCGGCTGGTACGATCGTATCTGGCAGGCTTTTGCTGTGCTTCTGCCCATCAACACGGTGGGGGTCATGGGCGACCAGCGCACGTATGAAAACACGGTTGCCCTGCGCGCTGTCACCAGCGTCGATGGCATGACAGCGGACTGGGGCAAGCTGCCCTATGAGCTGTTGGCTCTGTTATCAAACCGCATCATCAACGAGGTTCAGGGGGTCAACCGTGTCGTCTATGATATCAGCTCCAAACCTCCGGCGACCATTGAGTGGGAATGATCTGACCGGTACGTGATTTTTGTCGCCGGCTTACTGGAGCCCCCTGTGTCCCGCGAACTCTACAGGCCATTTCAGGAAGACCCGGAATGGCCGCTCTCTTTGGGCTTCGGATCTGTCGCCTGGAAGAGTGATTCGTTCAACCGGTAACGCGTGCAAACTGTTCGAGTTTTAACTCTTGTCGGGATATTCACCGACTTTCGTTGTCCAGCAGGGGATATAGCTGGAAACGGCTATCCGGGCGCCGGGGAAGTGCTGCTGCCGGGTGGCGGATTCATATCGGATTTTTCTGGCGAAAAGCCGATACTGTAAGCATGGGTTCGCTGAAATCTTCACGGACTCCGGGGGGGAGTTGCAGAAATGGATGGGGTGCACCGGAGAAAGTCATTTAACCCCGGATATCCCCTGATTTTCAAAGACCCATCTTTCCTTGCGCGAAGCGCGAAAAACACCAGGAGAATCAAGCGAAAGGACCAGGTATGTGCGGCATTATCGGATATATAGGCAATAAGGATATCGCCTCGATCCTGTTAAACGGGTTGAAGCGGATGGAATATCGGGGCTACGATTCTGCAGGAGTAGCGGTGGTGGAAAACGGCGGTATCTCTATCAGAAAGAAGCCGGGGAAGCTGATGGAGTTGGAAAGTGCTGTCGAAGATGTGCGCTTCACAGGGCAGATCGGCATCGGGCATACGCGCTGGGCCACCCACGGCGAGCCGAATGAGCGCAACGCGCACCCGCATACCAGCTTTCGCCGGCGCATCGCATTGATCCACAACGGCATCATCGAAAACTATTCCGATATCAAAAAGGAACTGGAAGGGAAGGGCTACGAATTTCACACCGATACCGATACCGAAGCTCTGGCCAATCTGATCGAAGAGTTTTACAGCGACGGGACCTCTCTGGAAGAAGCGGTGCGGCTTGCGCTGTCACAGGTGCAGGGAACGTATGGCATCGCTGTGGTTTCGCCGGACGAACCGGATAAGATCGTATGCGCACGTCAGGGCAGCCCGATCGTCATCGGTATCGGGGATGATGAAAATTTCGTGGCCTCGGATGTCATGGCGATCCTGGATCATACCAAGCAGGTTTCTTATCTGGACGACGGCGAGATGGCCATCCTCACACGCCAGGATGTGGAAATCAAAACCATCGAAAACGAGCGCGTGGATCGCGAAGTCGAGGAGATCGCCTATGATCTTGAGCGCATCAATAAAGGCGGTTATGACCATTTCATGCTCAAGGAAATCATGGAACAGCCGCAAACCGTGCGCGATACCATGCGTGGGCGCCTGTTGCCGGACGAAGGCACGGCCCGTCTCGGCGGTCTGGCTATGGATTTCGAATCATTACTCTACGCGCGCCGGATTTTGATCACCGCATGCGGCACCTCGTGGCATGCTGCCCTGATCGGCGAGTATTTGTTTGAAGAATTCGTGCGTGTCCCGGTTGAAGTGGAGTATGCCTCCGAGTTTCGCTATCGTGACCCGGTGCTCGATAATGACTGTGCAGTGATCGTCATCAGCCAGTCAGGGGAGACGGCGGATACCCTCGCTGCCCTGCGCGAAGCACGGCGCAAAGGCGTCAAGGTCTTTGGTATCTGCAACGTCGTCGGTTCGACCATCGCGCGTGAGACCGACGCAGGTGTTTATCTGCACGCCGGCCCGGAGAT
>DRLW01000254.1 GCA_011375275.1 Bacteroidota bacterium | reverse complement strand
CATCACTTCAGCTGTTATACTGACTTCGACGATTCCGGGCACCCGGCGTGCCTGGTCAACTCCCTCAATGGACGTCAGAATACCGGTCCCGGGCACGGGAATCATCATCACACCGGCAGGTGAGCGGATCAGGTCGCCGGTCGCAACTTGCTCACCCAGCGCGTGGCGCTGCACCAGCGCTTCCAGTGAAATCCCCGAGGAAAATTCAAAAATCCGCGAACACAACCCACCGATCGTGCGCGGTGCGACCTCCAGCAGAACGACGCCACGATCATTTAAACGAGCTTCGGCGTGCACCGGCCCATGGCGCAATCCGAGTACGCGGCAGGCATGCTCCAGCGTTTTGCTGATGTTCGCTTGCACCGCTGTGGTTTCCCGCGTCGGTGTCAGATAAATCGTCTCTTCAAAAAACGGCCCTTCGAGGGGATCGGGCTTGTCGAAAATTGTCAAAATGTCCAGCCGGCCTTCGCTCAGCAGCCCTTCGATGGCCACCTCCCGGCCGGGGATATACTCTTCGATCAGGATGAAGCCCGACTCCGGTTCTTTTTTTTGGACAAATTCCCTGCTCTGCAGCAACCGGCGCAATCGGACAAATGCCTCAACAAACTCCGCCGGACTATCTGCCCGCATCACACCACGGCTGCCCGAGAGGTGCAACGGCTTGAGCACGCAGGGGAACCGTACGCGCCGTTCTAATGCTTCCGGATTCTCCCGGAGAGGTACCTGGAAAAAATCCGGTGCCGGCAGCCCGCTCTGTGCCAGATTATGCCGGAAGAGGTATTTGTTTCGGCAGAAACGCATGCTGTCCGGAGAATTGCCGGGCAGGCCGAACTGCTGTGCCAGCATCGCGGCCAGCACAGTGGTGCTATCGTCTGCAGGGATCACGGCATCAACGGGTCTGTCCTGACAATAATCCACCACTTTTGCGACCGCTTCAGCCGGCCGGGAGTACGGCACAGACAACACATTCTGTTGCGGCCACAACCGGGACAGCGTTCTGCAGCGGTTGGACAGAATCAGAGTCTCGACGTCGAGACTCTCTGCCGCACGCAAAAAATCATTCAGCCGGTACGAAGTTGTCGGAGCGATGAGTATCAGTCGTTTTCTGCGCATAGCCTGACAATTCTCAAATCCAGCACTGGCAGCCTTATCCTGAAAAATCGCTAATCGGCACTATTCTCAGATTTTCCGGATTTCACCAACTGGCATTTTCCGGTTATTTTGACTTACTGTTCTGCGGGACATAGTCCGGAGGCGTCTCAGCTCCACCGCCGAAAAAATACTGCTCCATCTGCTCATCGAGAAACTGGTTGGCCTTCGGATCGGCGAGGTTGAGGCGGTACTCATTGATGAGCATGATCTGATGACTCAGCCACATTTTCCAGGCTTCCTTGGAAACATTTTCGAATATCCGCTGCCCCAGCTCATCCGGCTGCGGGGGTTCTTCCAGGCCTTCGAGTTCCTGGCCCAGTTTTATACAAAATACAGTTCTTGCCATTTTTAAACTCCATCATGTTATGGGTGAAACGAGCAGCACGGCCGTGCAGGCCGCACCGCACTGTGTGGCGTCCCGGGATTACCGCCTGCCGGTTTGCTCGTTAGCCTCGGGGGTAAACTTCTCGCACCGCGTTACCGGCTGGCGCGGATAGCGCGGCCAGTCGCTGCCGGTGCTTGCCACGGTGCAGAGAAAGAACTCCGAGCCATTGCGGTTGCGGATGGTACGGACCTTCGCACAGGCCGCACACAGTGTATGGTTTTCTTTCAGCATTTTTGCCCGATTTACATACGACTCAGCGCATGGCGCACGAATAGACGGGAATACAGCAAAACTAATACTCCCGGCGGGCATTTGCAATCTTTATCTGACCGTATTTGCCCCGGGGTGGTATAGAAAAAGCGAGCCCACGGTGATGAGCTCGCTTTCCCTCTTTGTCAATTGGAAGTAACCGGAGAAGGTTACTTTAGCGGAGAATACTGATGCGCACGCTCTTCTGCAGTTCACCGGCGCGGACTTTTATAAAATAGAGCCCGGCTGGCACACGCTGCCCGGAAGAGCTTCTGCCATCCCAGCGCAAGACGTGGTACCCGGCCTGCATACTCTGATCCCGCAACAGCGTGGCAACGCGTTGCCCGAGAACATTATAGACCTCAACCCGCACCTGCTGAGCCTGCGGCAGCGCCAGACGGATGCGTGTTCCACTCTGCGATTTTTGCAATGAGAACGGATTCGGGTAGGCGCCGGACACATCGTATCTCTCGGGCACACCCAGACGGGCAAAGGCGAGAACCGTTGAATCCGATGCTGCAATTTTGGCCGATGCAGTAACGGTGATGCTGATTTGATCGCTGGCTGTCGCGCCTTCACTGTCCACGACTTCGAGCCGAATGACATACGTGCCCACTTCATTGGCAACCGCACTGCCGGACTTGACGCCGGAGGCAAGAGGCTGCTCTGCCGCTGAAGGCGTGGTTACGAACCAGGAAAAAGCTGAGGCCGCGAGGTCACCATCCTCTGGATCCGTGCCGGTTCCCGCATAGTTGATCGTCGACCCGACAACGAAGCTGTCACCATCATTGGGCTGGGTAATAGTCGCAACCGGTGGCTCGTTTGGTACAGCGTTGACCGTGATGGCGACAGTCGCAGTGTCAGTAAGGCCGCCGTCATCGGTAACCACGAGCTGCGCCGTGTAGTTGCCAGCGGTGTTGTATGTATAGGACGGATCAGCGAGAGTGCTCGTGCCACCATCGCCGAAATCCCACGCATAACTCGTGATCGTGCCATCGCTGTCGCTCGAACCCGAGCCGGTAAAATTCACCGTCAACGGCGCATCCCCGCTGGTCACATCCGCGCTGGCCACGGCCGTCGGTTTTTGATTGGACGGGTCCGACACCGTGATGCTCACATAGGCCGTATCTGTCAGGCCATCATTGTCCGTTACCACGAGGCGGGCTGAAAATGTTCCGGGGTCGTTATAGGTGTACAAGGGATTGGTTTCATTGCTGGTACCGATGCCGTCACCAAAATCCCACGCATAGCTCGAAATCGTACCATCGGGATCATAGGAGGAAGACCCTGTAAACTGAACATCGAGCGGGGCCGTGCCGTTCAGCGGGGAAGCCGAGGCCACGGCAACCGGAGCCTGCTGCACAGTTCCGCCGGAAACTGCGACCAGGTTGCTCCAGACCGTGTTTGCTGTGATGTTCTCTGCAAGGACCATCATATTCATGCCGCCGTCAACGCTATGCGGCGGCGCGCTGATGTTGGTGAAGGCCTCACTACCATTTTCTATGATTACGACGGCCTGCTGAGCTTCAAGTGCAGACTCGTTGCCAAAAGAGACTTTTTTGTACTGGCCGGTCTTCGGCGCCCCCTCATTCGTTCCGAGCAGATAGAGCTCATTGCTGTTGTTATCGACAACCACCGCAGGCCGGGTCCAGCCATTGCCAGCCATAACAGTGTACATGCTCCAGCCGGAAGCCGTGCGCTTGTACAGACCGATCTTGACAGCAGAAGCACCGGCGCCGCCACCGGTCTTGACGACCATATAGACATTGCCCTGCGCATCCGCAGCCATAGCGATATGGTTATCTGCATGCACGCCACCGGCAAACATGCCCAACTGGCTCGACTCATCTGTCCATGAACTCGCCGGATCACCCTCGCGGTGATACAGAAAACCATACACCGAATTGGATGTGGTGTTTTCAGCATAGCCGACACCGATATAGTTGACACCATTCAACGTGTAAGCAACGATATCTGTCAGGCCGGTTGCGATATTCAATCCCGTCTTCAAAACGATATTACTACCCCAGGTAGCGCCGCCGTCCGTCGATCGTTTGACTTCGACTGCCGAATTGTTGATGCGGGACACCCAGAGGTCTCCGTTTGCGGCTATGGCCAAAGAGATACAGTCTTCATCATAGTGACTAAAACCCGGGATGGAAACCGGAAAACCGCTATCCATGGTCCATGTGCCGGCAGAATACGTCAAACGGGCAAAACGCGAGCTTGAACGATGCGATAAGGCAACGTAGAGCGTATTGCTGGCTGCATCGAGCTGAATGCCCGGGCGTGAGGAGTTGCGGCTGTCGATCTGGGTACTGCGCGACCAGGAACTGCCGGTATATTTCCAGAGATACCATTTCCCGTCACTCGCATCTGCAGCAGCAGCCCACCAACTTCCATCATGATAAAAAACCTTCGCCTGATTCGGCTTGTTGAATCCTCCCATGGTTCCGGTGATGACACTGCCGATACCAGACTGGGCTGCGTCCACGGTGATCGCCACAAAAGCCGTATCTGTCAAACCACCGTCATCGGTGACGACAAGACGCGCGTCATAGCTCCCGGCTGTGTTGTAGGTATAGCTCGGATCAGCAACCGTGCTCGTGCCGCCGTCGCCGAAATCCCACGCATAGCTCGAAATCGTGCCATCGCTGTCGCTTGAACCCGAGCCGGTGAAGGTTACAGTGAGTGGCGCTGTTCCGCTCGTCGGAGTTGCGCTCGCTACGGCCGTCGGTGGTTGATTTGCGGCTGCGTTGACAGTGATCGCCACAAAAGCCGTATCTGTCAAACCGCCATCATCGGTGACGATCAGGCGAGCGTTATAGCTCCCGGCCGTGTTGTACGTATAGCTCGGATCAGCAGCCGTACTCGTGCCGCCGTCACCGAAATCCCACGCATAACTCGAGATCGTGCCGTCGCTGTCGCTCGAACCCGAGCCGGTGAAGTTCACAGTG
>DRLW01000253.1 GCA_011375275.1 Bacteroidota bacterium | reverse complement strand
GGGTTGTGCGGCGAATTGAGGATGATCATCCGCGTGCGCGGCGACAGGGCGCGACGCAATACCTGCCAGTCGATGCCATACTCGGGCCAGGTCAGGCGTACGAACACCGGCGTACCACCGCACAGGGTGATCACCGGCACATAGGAGTCGTACGCCGGTTCAAGCACGATCACCTCATCGCCGGGATGCACTACCGCGCTGATGGCTGCGAACAACGCCGCCGTGGCCCCGGCCGTGATGGTGATTTCGTGCTCCGGATCGTACTCAGCACCGTAGAGCGCCGCGGTTATCCCGGCAATGCGCTCGCGTAAGATCGGCACGCCCGGCATGGGAGCATACTGGTTGTGCCCGGCGTGCATGGCCTGCTGCACCAGGTTGAAAAGATGCGGATCGCAGTCGAAATCCGGAAAGCCCTGCGACAGATTGATGGCCTCGTGTTCTGCCGCGAGGGCGCTCATCACGGAAAAAATCGTCGTGCCGACGGTGGGAAGTTTGGAAGGTGGCGCGTGCATGCGGTCTCCGCTGTGTTCGGGTACAGGTTACTCGGAAATCGTCTTGACCAGATCTCCTTTTTTCAACACCGTGTCGCGCTCGACGCCGTTGAGCAGCGCCAGCTCATCGATTGCCTTGCCCCGTACGCCGAGACGGCGCATGACAGACTCAAAGCTGCCCTGGGCAGGCACGGTGCGGATGCGCACCCGCTTCGGCTTCCTGTTCAGAACACTGGGATTGGTTTCCCTGTTGAAACCGCGCATGGTGCGTGTAAACTGCGGCTGAAATTTTTTGTAGTTTTCGCTGGCGCAAAAACCGTAAAACGCGAACACACGGTTGTCTTTCTGAATAAACCAGGCCTGCACGCGCAAACTCTCGGTTTCGGAAGAGATCTTCGTTTCCAGAGAAACAGCCGGGAAGCCACGCAGTCGGCGGTCATCCCGGGAGATCACCGTCTGCCGGGTACTGGCGAGAAACGCGTCCGCGGCTTCATCCGGAGTCGCTGCATCAGCGAGTTGAAACTGGATGACGGCATCCTGCTGAGGGGAGACAATCTGCACCATGCGCGGGGTGTTATTCACGCTCCAGCCCTGAGGCAAGGGAAATTTAAAGCGCATGACCGGATGATAGAACATCCCATTTTCGACAAAACCCTGGCGCGGGTCCTGTCCATAAATAATGCCGTTGATACGCCGCAAATAGGCTTCGCGGCTGGTTTTTCGTGGTTGAAATGCGACCTTCTGCCGCCACTCCTCAGCGAGCTGGTGCACGCGCTCTTCGCGGTTCTCCGGGTTCGGGTGGGTGGAAAGAAAACCCGGCAGCGAGGAGCCGGACTTCTGGCTCAAGCGGGCGATCGTATGAAAAAAATTGGCCATTTTATGCGCGTCATAGCCCAGCCTGGTCGCATATTCGACGCCGAGCACATCGGATTCCGACTCCTGATCCCGGCTGAATTTCAGGAATAACAGGCTGACTGTGGTTTCGGCAAGACCGCTGAAACGGGAAAAGCGCTCAGAAAAGAGCGAGCCCAGATTGATGCCCAACATGGCAAGCTGAGTGCGGGAAAGCTGCTCGGCTCCGTGGCGCGCAACGATATGGCCGACCTCATGCCCGAGCACACCGGCGAGTTCGTCTTCAGAGTTAAAATGCGCCAGAATACCGCGGGTAAAATATACCCAGCCTCCCGGCAGGGCAAAAGCATTGACCACCGGACTATCGACGATCCGGAACGTGTATTTCAGATTTGGCCGGTGCGAGACCCTGGCGATCTCCTCACCGATGCCGGCCAGCCAGGCCGTGAGCTGCTCATCTTCATAGACGCCATACTCTGCGAGAATTTGCGGATCTGCCTCGCGGCCCATGGCCACTTCCTGATCCTCGGTGATCAGATTAAACGTACGCTTGCCGGTGACGTAATCCCGTGAACAGGACAAAGTCAGCGTGAGCACAGCGAGAAGATGGATAATTTTTCTCTGCACCAAGAAGTCCTCCTGAAAAACAATCTACCTCGATTACATGATAAATGAATGTGTCGCGCCCGGTTGCTTACCGGGGCTGTTCATCATTTTCAGCTTCAGACGTTTCCGAGGCTTTTTCCTTTGTATCGTACTCGACCGAGCACCCTTGCGGAGCTGCTCAGGTAGGCACACCAAAACGCGGCAACACCCAGCGCTGCAGGGCAAACCATGCAGCAAACATGAGAATTATCGTCAGATTATCATCCATCAGGTGGTTTCCTTTATCTCTTCATTCGTTTCATCGTTCGTGCCGGTCTGGCAGGCATCGTTGATACTGCAATCATCATCGGAATATTCGATTTCGATCGTGGTGTGCTCCAGGTTAATGGTATGAATCAGCTCCTTGATTCTGCACTTGATCGCGATGGTTTCCTCGATCGTCGTGCCTTCTTCAACGACCACGTGCGTGGTAAGTACGTGTCGTTCGCCGTCCAACGACCATACATGTGTATGGTGCGCCGAGGTCACCCCGGGAACGCTTTTCAGTTGCTCCTCAACCGCTTCGACATCGACATCTTCAGGAACACCCTGCAGAAAGACGGCCAGCGTTTTTTTCAGGTTGATGAGTACGTTATAGACCACGTACACCGTGATCATGATCGACAGGATCGGATCGAGAATATGGATATCTTTCACCATCAGAATGCTGCTGACGATGAGCACAGCAACCCAGCCCAGGACATCCTCGAGTAAGTGCCAGCCTATGGTCTGCGCGTTCAGGGTTTTGTTGCCGCGCAAGCGCCAGAAGGCATAGCCGTTCACCGCGATGCCGACGACGGCAAAAGCAAACATACCCTGTGCGTTGGAATGCTCCGGCGCCATCAACCGCGGGATTGCCTCAGAAAGTACGAAAAAACCACCAACGACGAGAACGATGGTATTGATCACCGCACCGAGCAGGGAAAACCGCTGGTAGCCATAAGAAAAGCGCGCGTCTTTCTCCCGCTTTGAATAACGATCGAGATACCACGACAGCCCGAGGGCAAAACTGTCGCCGAGATCGTGCAGCGCGTCGGCGATGATCGCCATGCTGTTGGTCCACAACCCGCCGATGATCTCCAGAACAGTAAAGGTCAAATTGAGAAAAAACGCCGTACTGATTCCGCGATCAGATGGATGTTGGTGGTGTGCATGATTGTGATGATGTCCCATGATGTCTCTTTTTTTAAAAATCCCTGCCTGTCCCTGGACGACTTCGCTTCCGAGCACCTGAGAGACACTCGTAAAATGAATCCTGCTACTCAAACCGCAGATGCTTGACGGAAAAACCCTTATTGATCAGTTCTTCCAGCGAGGCTACACCGAGTTGGATATGCCGTTTGACGAATTTTTCATTTACGATTTCATCGCTTTTCAGGGTTTTTACACCTTCCGGAATCATCGGCTGGTCAGAGACCAGCAGCAGGGCGCCGGTGGGTATTTTATTGGCAAACCCGGTGATGAACAACGTCGCGGTTTCCATATCGATGCCCATGCAGCGGGTGCGGCGCAGGTACTCCTTAAACTCTGTATCGTGCTCCCAGACCCGCCTGTTGGTCGTGTACACTGTGCCGGTCCAGTAGTCGAAATTGGCATCGCGGATAGCAGATGACACGGCTTTCTGAAGACTGAACGCGGGCAGGGCCGGCACTTCTTTCGGCAGGTAATCGTCCGAGGTACCCTCACCGCGGATAGCAGCGATCGGCAAAATCAGATCACCGAGCTGGTTTTTCTTTTTCAGCCCGCCGCATTTACCGAGAAAAAGCACTGCTTTCGGTGAGATCGCGCTGAGTAAATCCATGATCGTGGCGGCGTTGGCGCTGCCCATACCAAAGTTGATCATGCTGATCTTGCCGTCGGTGGCATTGGGCATCGCCTTGTTGCGGCCGCGAATCTTAACGCCGCGCGCCTCGGCAAAAAGCTCGACATATTGGTTGAAGTTGGTCAGTAGAATATATTTACCAAAATCATCTAAATCGGTACCCGTATAGCGGGGCAACCAGTTTTTGACTATGGATTGTTTGCTGAGCATGTTCTTTCTCGGTTGTCACAGTAGGTGCGACCCGCCGGTCGCCCCTACTTATTCATCTCTCTCGTCACACCACTCCAGCGTCGCCGCCACCCACCCCTATCGACCGGCACGATCTACGCATAACAAAAATGTTCTGCCTCTGGCTCCCCCCGGTTATCCATATTAACTGAGCTAACCGGGCCTGATGCAGATATCAATACCCGGCATTCCAGCCGAAGCGAAGCGAGGTGACGGGATACCCCGGTATGGGTGCAGGCTTTCGGGGTAGGCGGTATCTCGTTTCGCTTGTGTACTGCCGCGGGAGCGGCAACAGAGGCGTCATTCCGGTTTCCCCGCAGGGGAAGACCGGAATCTCCCTGACTCAGGCACGGGCCAGAAAAGATGAGATTCCGGCACTGCGCTGCGCCTGGCCGGAATGACACATGCCGGTATCTGAGCCGGCCCGGAATCATCCACACCTAACCTTATAATAAAAATACAGTTACACCTGACTTTTTATATAAATTCCCGAATTTTCAGGTTAACAATCTTCACCATAAGACGCAAGGGGAAAATCGCCGCGCTGCTCATCCATCCGGCACAAACAGGCTGAAATCATCCCGCGTTTTCGAGCTCCGCAAGCCCGGAACCGATCTCTGTGCAGTGAATCCACAGCACATGCCTGCCGGCATCGAGCAACGCCTGGCGATCGCCCAGTGCCTGGGCCATCTTCAGGGTCTGAAAACTCATTGCAGCATGGGTACTGCCCGGCTCATCCGGTATGCCGGCATCCTGCGCCGCGTCAACCGTGATGATCAGGAACAGACCCTGGCCGGCGTCACCTTTGTGCAACTGGCCGGTAGAATGCAGAAACCTCGGCCCAAAGCCAAGGGTCGTGGCCAGACCGCTGCGATCGCGCAGGGTTTTCTGCACGGCCTGCAGTCGCGCGCTGATTTCCTGCTGCGGCGGCAGATAAGCCTGAATCGCCAGATAGCTGCGCCCGCCCTCACCCTGCTGCAGCAGAGCATCGATCGCTTCGTCGAGGGTAGCTGCGGGACGATCGAAATAAATCGCGCAATTCCCGGTGGTCGCGGTTGGCTCCGGCTGCGGCAGAGCACCGCGCTCCTGAAATTCAGCGACGACTTTGCGCGCCTGCACCTTGGCAGACTCGACATTGGGCTGGTCAAATGGATTGATCTGCAGTGCATGGCTGGCGATGATGGTGGCAAATTCCCAGCGGAAAAATTCGGCGCCGAGGTCATAGACATCTTCAAGAATGATCTCCAGATCAGGATGGCCGGCATCGCCCAGTGCAGCGAGCCAGTCGTCATCGAGAGGCTCTGTGCCGAGGCGGATGGCTGCAAACAGCCGGTCCGGGCCATAGACCTCGGGCCTGCCCTGTGCTTCGCCATC
>DRLW01000252.1 GCA_011375275.1 Bacteroidota bacterium | reverse complement strand
GGCCAGGTGATGGGCAAACTGACCATCGCCGAATTCGTCGAGAACGACGCGATCCGTCGCATGCTGCAACAGCTCGGCGTGAACTTCGTCCAGGGTTACGGCATCGCCCGGCCACGACCGCTGCGGGATTATGGCCACGCACCCGTGCACGACAGCAACATCGATACCGACAGCGAACTGGCCGACAGCATCTCCCTGCCCGCCTGAACACGACACCGATCGAGTCGACACACCGCTACCCCATCACTGGGATTCGCGCGGTACCGGGGTTATAATCGCCACCCATTCCATTGCCCCTGTAGCTCAGCAGGATAGAGCAGCCGCCTCCTAAGCGGCAGGTCGGACGTTCGAATCGTCTCGGGGGCGCCATCTTTTCAATGACTTACGCCGTTTTCTCTTCCTCCTGTTTCTCCAGCGTGACCAGATCGTGACTATCATCATCCAGTCGGGCCACTGCTGCGCGGACGTTTTCCGGCGACAGGTGAGCATATCGCTCTGTCATCTGTATTGATCGATGCCCGAGCAGGTCGCGGACTTCTGCCAGTGGTACGCCAGCCGTCACAAGCCAAGCGGCGCAGGTGTGTCGCAGGTCGTGAATCCTGAAGTCCTCGATGTCCGCTCGTTTGCACGCTGTCGCAAAACTCCGCTTCACGTCGGCTATTCTGCTCCCGTCTTTTCTGCAGAATAGCCACGGACTTGCTGGGCAGTGTTGCGCTCTGAACCGTGCCCGGCTGATAATAGCGGCTCGGGCCTCTTTGTTCATTGGCACAGCCCGCCTTCTCCCTGTCTTTGTGTGCTCGGCCTCCAGGTGGATGATTCCCGCCTGTAGGTCGATTCTTTTCCACTCCATCCCTAGCAGCTCGCCTTTCCTGCATCCCGTGTTTACTGCCAGTCTGATGAAGTCCGGTAGGTGTTTTGCTCTGGTGTCTGCGGATGCTGCCTCGATCAATGCCGCCGCATCCTTGCGAGTGATCCACCTCACTCGGCCCTCTGGTTCCCGCTGCCTGCATCCCGTGGCCGGGTTATCGATCTCCCAACCCCACTCCCTTCGGGCGTAGTTGATCGCCGCCGACAGCAGGCCGATCTCTTTGTTTATCGTGCTTGCCGCCCTGCCCTCCTGCTTCCGCTCGCGCACGTATGCGCGAATGTCCTGCGGTCGAAGGTTGTTTAGTGTTCGGCCTGAGAATGTGCGGTACAGCCGCTTTGCCGCCGGCCTGAACCACTGCCCGCCCGGCTCAGTTTCCTGAATGTAGGCCAGCATCAGCTCGTCGAACGTCCTTTCTGGCTGCTCATCCCAGTGCCGTCCGCGGTGCGCCTCCACCCGCCACTTGGCTAGGATCGCCTCGGCCTCCCGGCGGTCGGCAGTTCCAGTACTGCGGCGAGTTCGGCGGCCGCCTGCGTTGGTGTAGCTCGCCCACCAGTACGGCGAATCCTTCCGCCTGTAGAGACCATCCCGGTCCCGGTTCTTGCGCTTCTTCTGCATGTGCTTTCCTCCCGCACATCCTGACCCGCGCGCTCCTGATTATGCGCGTCCTCCATTTGTTCATCCAGCCATGCTCGAACTGATTCGCTTTGTACGACAACCCGGCGGCCGATCCGTACCGCTGCCAGTTCGCCGCGATCGATCATGCGGCGCACTGTGCGCGGGCTGATTCCGCCTAGTTGCGATGCTGCCTCATCCAGCGACCAAAGCAATTTCATCGACCTTCGCCCTGGCTTCGCCTGATTGCGACGAGCCGCCGCCCAGCGCCGAATAGCAGTCCTGCGGATTCAGACTCAAAGTTTTCGATCGTGTCTATGGCATCCTGAATCATGTTCCCATGCGCCCAGCAGAAGCATGGCACATGGGCCGCTATGTACTGGCGCAGCTCCAGGCAGTGCCGGCAGGTCTTGAATGTCTGCGGCGGGTCACCATCCCAGATCCCGCTTGCCCTCTCGTATTGCTCTCCAGCCTCGATGACTCGCCCGCACTCCTCGCAGGCATGGCTTTTCCTCGCCTTCACCACTCGCGCATCGTAGGCGCTTGGTAGTTCATAGTCGCAGTAGCACTCCATGTCATTTCCTCCTGAACTCTAGAACGGGATGTCATCATCGAAGTCCGCTCCCGCTTGTGCTGGTGGCCTGGGTTCCTCTATCGTGCTCTGAAATGCCTGCCCGACATCGCTTGCTGCCGGCACACTGTCCCGCCGCGAGTCCAGCATCTGCATTGTGTGGGCCACGATCTCAGTGCTGTATCTGTCGCTGCCGTCTTGTGCCTGCCATTTACGTGTTTGCAGCTTTCCCTCGATGTAAACCTTGCTCCCCTTCGCCAGATATTTACCTGCGATCTCTGCTAGGCCACGCCACATCACAATCGAATGCCACTCTGTTTTTTCCTGCTTCTGGCCCGTGTTCTTGTCCTTCCAGCTTTCCGACGTGGCAACGCGGATCGTTGTTACCGCGTCACCTGATTGCGTGTATCGGGTTTCCGGGTCAGCACCCAGGTTGCCGATCAGGATTACTTTGTTAACTCCGCTCATGCTCATTCCTTTTGCGTTTCAAAGTTGGAGATACGTCACTTTGACGCATATCCATTGTTATGCGGCACACTGATAACCATCTTTGGCAAGTGTTTTCGTGGATGCCACCGGGATAATTCGATCCTGTGCCCGTCGCCCCATTTTTCTTTTACCATGCGGACAGCGTTTTTTAGACCATGCACATAGTAGTTTTGCAGCAACTCCGATTGTCCGTCATCGAAATCTGCCCACACCTCATAGTGATACCTGGGGAGGTCTGCCATTTGTATGACCTCGATTCTCGTTACTGTTTTCAGCTCCAGCTTTTTCTGTCCTGCTGGGCGCGATCTTGGCTTAGGCGGTTTCGACTCCTGGCGCAACCGCCTATAATGTTGCTGAAGTTCATATTCATGAGAAAATTCTGGGCTGGTTTCTCGCATACTCTTTTCTCCATCACCACTCGCCTTCCATCCCACGCCAGCCGACAGCCGCATGCCTCGGCCACCTGATAGGCGTCAATAATCCGCATTGCTGGGTGTAGCGCGATCATGCGCCACCCTGAAACGTCATCCGCCGATACACTGCACGGACGCGGTCCACGTCACCCATGCAGTATGTGGCCACGTCCCGAATCCGTCCGGCCTGCACGAAGTCCCAGACTTTCGATCCGTCGATCTCTTCGCCTCCTAGTTCTGTGCCCTTTGTCGGGATGTCCAGCGCTTTGCACAGCCGATCGAGACTCACGCGGCCGCCCCACCCGGCCCATGAGGTCATCGTGTCGTACACCCATTCCGACCCTGGTCGCGCATCGTGCGGTAGTCTGAAAGGAGGTTGCACGCCGAGGATTACGGCGCGCTGAAATATAAATCTCAGATCAAATTCACGGACCCGGTGCCCGATCCATTCGATGGGCCGCCGGTCTTTCAAGTAAGCCGCGACGGATTCAAAGAATGTTGCCAGCATCAGCCGTTCATCTCCGCCTACATCGCGCATCGCTACTTGCGGCGGCGCATCATCGATCGCCCAGCCGATGACGACAATCTCGCCCTGCGCTCCGTCGAAGCTGGTTTTCCTCCAGGCATCTTCGATTGCCTGCGGCTTCTTCTCGATCTCCCATCTTTCGATGGTTTCCGGCTTCTTCATGCTGCCTGGGTGGGTTATTGCGTCCGCTACCTCCTTGCGGATGTCCGGGTTTTGTCCCGGTATTGTTTCGATATCAAGATAGATTTTCATTTCCCTCTTCCGTTTATTTCGATTGGTTTATTTGAATAGATGGCGATTTCAAAAAAACCGTCGTCTGTTTTGATTTTCATCCTCTGCACGT
>DRLW01000251.1 GCA_011375275.1 Bacteroidota bacterium | reverse complement strand
ACCGGCAGGAGTACCGTTTTTGCCGTGCTCTGCTGGCGCTGATTCCGGAGCTGCGGATCAGCACGGATTTTCTGCGTGCACGCGTCATCGCTGTTCAGGCAGACTTTGCTGCACGGACCGGACGCCATGCGGATGCAGCGCAGATGATCACGCGGGCGCTTTATCATTTTGAGCAGGCTGTAGAGGCAGACGCAGCTGACCTCCCGGCATGGAACGGCCTCGGGCTCGCTCTGATCGCCAGGGCCAGGGCGGTGCAGAAGAGCGGTGAGCCAGAGCGGGCTTCTGAGTTGGTGCCGCGTGCTCTGATCGCTTTTGAAACAGCCCTGAAGCGCAATGCCCTGTGGCTTCCGGCTTTGATCAACAAAAGCTCGGCCCTGACGCTGATGGGTGAATTTTTTCTCGCGGGTGGGAGAACTGCTGAAGCAGAGAACAGTTTTTCCGCGGCGCTGCGGTGTGCTGAGAGTGCCCTCGAAAACGCCCCTGCCCATGCCACGGCACTGCGTGCGCTGGTGGCGAGCCTGCTGCGGCTTTGTGCGCTCCAGCGCGATGTGCATGGCCCTGAAGTCGCGCTGAATACACTGGAAAAATATAGCGCAACCGCCCTGAGTGCCGCGGCAGTATCCCGCGCCCGGCTGTTCTGTTTGCAGGGAGCGCTGCAGGCAGAATCCGGCGACAGTATCGCTGCCCTGGCGAGCTTTCAGCGTGTGTGCAGTGACCTCAAGGACTCTGTCACAGAGCATGCCGGAGATTTTGCCGCCCGCTATCTGCTGGCGCGATCCAGCATCGAGCAGGTTATGCTGCTGCGTCTGCTCGGCAGGGAGGAAGAAGCAGAGCAGATGCTGGAACAGGCAATCACTGCGGTCGAGCCGGTTTTGTGGGCCTACGCCGATGACCCTGAAGCGCAGTGCCTCAGTGCTCTGGCAAATGGCTTGCGCAATGAGCTGGCTGCCGGCGACAGCGCTGCGTTGCTGTGGGATCAGTTGCGTTATGGCGAGCCGCATGCCCTTGCTTCGGCAAACTATATTTTAGCACGCCTCGAAACGATCGATTCGCTGCTGCGCGCCGGGGAAATTGGCCAGGCGCAGGCTGGCCTCGAGGAGTTAGAGCTCGTTGCTGCTGATTGCCTGCGCAACAGCAACCGGGATATGGCCTGCCGCAGAGCTCAGGGCGCGTTCTGGTTGCTGAAAGCGGAATGCTCGCTCGTTACGGCGGAGTACACGGCGTGCCGGCTGGCGCTGGAGATGGCAGAGCAGACCGTCCAGCAGATGCTTGAACACCACCCCTTCTCCCAGGCGCTGAATCGCCTGGCCCTGCGTATCGCTGTGGTGTCACTCCAGGCCGGAAACCGGCAGGAAAAGGATACCGGCGCGATCCTGAGCACATTTGCCGGGATTATGGAACACCTGACCACAGTTTCGCCGGAAAACAGCCTCGCCCGTGCCGAGGCTTTGCTGGCCATCGCAGAATGTATTGGTGAGCGGGAGCCGGAAAAAGCGCTGAGCAGCCTTGAGCAGGCATTGGATAGTCTCGCCGGCTGTGCCCGCTGGCCGGGTATTGCGCTGCAGGTGAACTGGCTGTCGGGCAGAATCTGGTACCGGATAGCCCTGACCGCGATTGCCCGCGCTGACTATCCGCGCGCGGATGAAGCCTGCGTGACAGCGCTGCAGTTGTACAATCAGTGCCTTGAAGCAGAGTTTGGCGGGCACTCGCTGCAAAATGATAAGGTGCTCGCACTGTCCGCATACAGTGATCTGCTGCGCTTGCAGTCAAAATTCGCCGATGCTGAAGAGTTTGCCCGCGGCGCTCTCGAGCTGGCCGAAGCATTGCCCGAATCAACGGCTGAATTCATCAACAGCCGGGCGCTCGCTCACGGCGCCCTCGCTGATTGTGCTGTGGCAACAGCGCGTTTTGATGAGGCGATCGATAGTCTGAAAAAGATCGACGGGGCATACAAAAAAGCATTGAAGAAGTGGCCCGGCCATCTGCAGATACTGGAAAATCAGCTCACGCTCCTGCTCAAAACCGCGCGCTTGCTGATCTCTCTCGGTAAATCATCAACTGCAGAGCAGCTCTTGAAGCGGGCTGAAACCGTTCTGGGTAAATTGACAGCAGCAGGTGTGACAGGGGCGGATATGGCGTTGTTTTCTGCCCAGCTCTCCCAGTATCAGGCAGAGTTGCTCATGGCCCGGAAAAAGGATCATCCGGACATTCGTACCCGGCTGGACGCGGCTATCGCAACCCTGCGCCAGGCGATCGATAAACAGCCGCTGCCCAGGTTACAGATACAGTTGGCTAACGCCCTGCAGGCAGGGGCGTGGCAGCAGCCGGGCGCGGATAAAGACGCTGTACTCGCTGATTTGCGTCAGGCGGTTGAACACTATAATGCGATCACAGAGCGCTATCCGGCTGATTTGTACGCCCAGTATAATACGGGTTTGGCTTTGGCCAAGCTGGGGTTCCTGCAGGTTGAAACCGGCGACCTCGAAGATGCGATGTTTACTTTTCAGGATGCGCTGACCGCCTATGAAGCCGCGTTGCAGACCATGCCCGGGCGCAGTGATCTGAAGCAGAAAAAAGGAGATATCCTGCTCGCGGCCGCTCTGCTGCACATTTCCGTCGGCCAGCGGGAGGAAGCAGCGGATAGTCTCACTGTTGCCGCACGGGCATTTGAAGAAGCCCTGGCAGCTATGCCCGGAAATACGCACGCCTTATACAATCGCGGCATCGCGCTGCTGCGCCTCGGTGATCTCCAGATCGGGCTGGATCGCAAAGGGCAGGCAATCTGGAGCCTGCGCACTTCGATCGAATGTTTTGACGCGGTTCTCGCCAACGAGCCGGATCAGCCGGCGGTGTTGAAAAATCGAGCTGAGTCCAGCCATGCCCTCGGTGATTTACAGTTTTCCTTCAGCCAGTATCAGGATGCGGCAGACCATTTCAAGGAAGCGGTTTCGACGTATGATAAAGTGCTCGATCTCAGCGCCGGAGATTTTCAGAGCAAGGCGCGCAAAGCGCGCTCTCTATACCGTCTCGGCGTGGTGCTCGATCTGCTGCACGAACAGGCGGCAGCGATCCGGGCGCTGGGTAAGGCCGCGAATTTGTGTAACCGGCTGCTGCGCGAGGAGCAGGGAACAACGGCGGCCCTGCAAACGCATACGGATGCCCTGCGGGAGCTGGCGCGGATTTATCGCACCCAGGAACAGCATGCTGAAGCAGAACAAGCCTACCAGCAGGCGATCCGCTTTCTCGATTTTCAGCTCGATAACGAGGGGGAGGCCGTGGAGCTGAAGCTGCTGATCAAGGGGCGCACGCAGAGCAGCCTGGCTGAGATGAAAAAAGAGATGTCCCTGCTGCGCGAAGCCAGTGAAATCTACCGTCAGTCTATCGAAACGTTGAATGACGCCATCGCCGAGTCTCCGGATTTTGTGCCCGCCTATTTTGAAATGGGGCTGGCTTTTGCCGCGCGCGCGCATTTGCAGAAAGAAATCGGTGACAGTGAGACGGCGATGTCGGATTATGGCCGGGCGGTTTCCGCGTTCGAAGAGGTCATCAGCAGAGAAGCAGAACATACCGGTGCACTGTTCAACAAGGGGACGGTCCTGGCTGACCTCGGCAGGCTGCAACTCGAGCTCGGCCTGCACAACGAAGCAAAGTTCAGCCTGAAATCAGCCTATGATCAGATAACCCATGTCCTGCATGTCGATCAGAGCGAAGTCGCATTTCACAATGCACGCAGCGAAATCAAGCAGCTCATTGCCCGCCTCGATGAGATGGCGACGAACTAAACTTCCGGCTTGCCGGGCGGCGGAAAACCAGCTTCCGCAACCAAAGCCAGCGATGCGGATTTGTCCGTTGACTTTTTAGGCAATTTGGTTTATATTCAGCGGTTTGTCACGTACCCGCCTTAATCGCTCAACGCGCAGAATGACAATCCCGCCGGCCGGCTCTGCCGTGACGGCTGTTGCGGGCGAGAAACGACTCTGGCTTTCGGGATAGCGGTGGCGTACGGGGAGTTGAATACACGACATCAATACGAGGAATGCAAACAATGGCAAGTACTGCAGATTTCAGATCCGGTTTTACATTCCGAATGGAAGGCGAAATCTGGGCGATTCAGGATTTTCAGCACGTCAAGATGGGGCGGGGGGGAGCTATCGTGCGCACCAAGATCAAGAATTTGCGCAGCGGCCGGGTGCTGGAAAAAACTTTTCGTTCCGGAGAAAAAGTCGAAGATGTGATGGTCGAACGCAAGAAAATGCAGTTCTTGTACAGATCAGATGATGAATTCCATTTCATGGATAACGAGACCTATGAGCAGACCTACGTTCCCTCGGCTTTGATCGGTGACGCGGCTAAATTTCTGCGTGAGGGTGAAATCATCGATATCGCCTATGATGGCGAAACACCGGTATATATCGAGTTGCCTGTTTCCGTTGAGCTGACCGTGACGCAGACAGACCCTGGTTTTAAAGGGGATACGGCTGCCGGAGGCGGCAAACCGGCAACAGTGGAAACAGGTGCGGTCGTCACAGTGCCGTTCTTTATTTCCGAAGGCGACAAGATCAAAGTGGATACACGCACCGGAGCGTATCTCGAACGCGTCAAGTCGTGACAGTTTTTTGTTGGGTTGCAAAAAGTGCTTCGTTGAACAGAATTTTTCAGTTATCCCGAGTTTCCTTCAGTGAAGCGCTTATTTTAGTATAAATCGGGGTAGAGATTAAAAGAACTTGTTTAGTTATCCCGAAACCCTGTCAGCAGGGGCGGTTCGGGGAAACATGGAGGTCTTATGAATACGGACCAGATTCGCCAACTGGTTAAAATCGTTGAGGAAGCAGATATCGCCGAGCTGGAAGTCAACAAGTGGGGCCGCAAGGTAAAGATATCGAAGTACCCGATGGGAAATTCACATGCAGGGCATCAAAGCGTCCATTATACCCTTCCTGCTTCACCCCCGCCGGCTCCTGCAGCGCCTGCAGCAGCACCGGCTCCCCAGCCAGCGCCAGCCCCTCAGGCATCTCCGGAACAGGGTTCCGCAGCCTCTGGCGATGAAATCAAATCGCCGATGGTCGGCACTTTTTACCGGGCTCCGGCACCAGACGCAGACCCGTATGTCAAAGTCGGTGACACGGTGCAAAAGGGACAGGTCTTGTGCATCATCGAAGCCATGAAACTGATGAACGAGATCGAAGCCGAGTTCCCCTGTAAAATTCTCGATATTCTGGTCGAGAATGCACAGCCTGTTGAGTATAATCAGCCTCTTTTTATCGTTGAAAAGTTGTAACCGGATGATTCGCACCGGTGAAAATGGCCGAACACCATCTCGCTGCAGCGCAGCGTGATGGTGCAGCGTCTGTTTCGTGGGACGGAGGAGGCCGCTTTTGCCTGTGCGCGGGATATATCCATTGAATTAAGCGAGACTGAGCCGGAGAGGAAGGGACGACGTTTTGAAGAAAATTTTGATAGCCAACCGCGGTGAGATCGCCTTGCGCGTCATCCGGGCCTGCAAGGAGCTTGGAATCAAAACCGTGGCTGTATATTCCGAGGCCGATGCGAATTCATTGCATGTTCGTTTCGCCGATGAGGCGGTGTGCATCGGGCCGGGACCGAGCAACCAGAGTTATCTGGTCATTCCGAACATCATCAGCGCAGCAGAAGTGACGGCGGCTGATGCCATCCATCCGGGCTACGGCTTTTTGGCCGAAAACGCCCATTTCGCCGAAGTTTGTGAATCCTGCAATATCAAATTTATCGGTCCGGGCGCGGACATGATCGTCAACATGGGTGATAAGGCGTTTGCCAAAGAAACCATGAAGCGTGCCAAAGTTCCGACCATCCCCGGCAGTGACGGTCTGCTCGATTCACCGGAAGAAGCCCTCGAAATTGCCGATGAGATCGGCTATCCGGTCATCATCAAGGCGACGGCTGGTGGTGGCGGCCGGGGTATGCGCCTGGTCTGGGAGAAGAAAGACCTGGTTACCGCGTACAACCAGGCGCAGCAGGAAGCCGGAGCGGCATTCGGCAACGCGGGCGTGTACATGGAGAAATATTTTGAGCACCCGCGACACATCGAAGTGCAGGTCATCGGTGACAGCCACGGGCAGGTCATTGCCCTGGGCGAGCGGGAGTGCTCGATTCAGCGTAAACACCAGAAATTGATCGAAGAATCACCTTCTCCTGCTATCGACGATAAGCTGCGCAAGGAAATGAGCGATGCTGCTGTACGCGGAGCACAGAGCGTGCATTACGAAAGTGCAGGCACCATCGAGTTTCTGTATCAGGATGGCAAATTTTATTTTATGGAAATGAATACGCGCATCCAGGTAGAGCATCCTGTCACCGAGTCTGTGCTCGGAATCGATTTGATCAAAGAGCAGATACTGGTTGCGGCTGGTGAAAAAATCAGCAACATGAAGCCGGGTCTCAAGTTACGCGGCCATGCAATAGAGTGCCGCATCAACGCAGAGGACCCGGAGCATGATTTTCGGCCCAGCCCGGGTGTGATTTCGACCTTCCATGTCCCGGGTGGCCCGGGCGTGCGTGTGGATACCCATGCCTATGCGCAATATGTCATTCCGCCCTACTACGATTCGCTGATCGCCAAATTGATCGTCAATGCCCCGACCCGCCTCGAGGCGATCAAAAGAATGGACCGGGCGCTGGAAGAATTTATCGTCGAGGGTGTCAAAACCACGATTCCGTTCCATAAAAAAGTCATGCACAATCAAAAGTTCAGAGATGGTGATTTTGACACGCGTTTCCTCGAAAATATGGACTCTCTGTTTTAGGCAGGGAGAGTCGTGTTTTTGATGTCGATGTCTGTTCGTTTTTTGGTATGGGGCTGGGGGGATGAGGTATCTCCTTACGCATGTGTGCTGCCGCGGGAGCGGCAAGCGGGGCGTCACACCGCAGGAGCGGTGTGACGAGAAGATGAAGTCGAGAGAGATGAAGTGCTGTTTTTGAATAAATCAGGGCAGAGAGTTTACAGGTTTGAATTGTTCAGGTAAAGGAGGTCAAAATGGCTGAGGTACCGGCAGAACTTGCGTATACGAATGAACACGAGTGGGT